>DATLHW010000147.1:0-5039 GCA_035539675.1 Burkholderiales bacterium
TGCCGGTGCGTCATTCGTCGAACGGCTCGGGTCATTTTCCAACGATGCCAACCGTTCAAAGAGGGCTACCTTTTCCATGAAGATATTGAATTTGGCATTCAACCCCGGCTCAAGCCTTGCGTCGATGATGAGAGTATCTGGCGTATTTCCATACCGACTGGGAAAGCTGGAGTCCTGGCTTAATTCCCTGATGAAACCCTTTAAAAGCCGCTGATCATGTTCTGAAGGGGATTTAGGCTGGGTGTCACGGCGAAAACGCGCGTAAAGGAATTCGATGTTTAGGGTTAATGGCGGAATAGCATATGGTTGTCTCTTCTTGAACTGGTCATGGAAGGTTGCCAGGTTCTTCATTAGTGTCGGCGTGATGTTTAATTCGCCATCTTTTCCAGTCGCCCCGGTCACCGTGTGATTACGTTTCAGATCTTCCATAAAGTCCTGAATGTCTTGCGGCTCATAGGCAAGGTTTGAACCATTCAGAAATTTTGCAAGTCTTTCCACGTTGAATACGGTTTCTTCTTTTGTCGCGTCTCGTTCCTTATTTTGAAAGTCGTGGAACTTGTCTCTCAACGCGAGACGCTGAGCCGGTGTGGTAATAATAAGTCCGTGGGGAGCTTCTGTGGCGGCCCCATCTTTAACTAGTTGAGTACAAAACCGTGCAATTTGTTGCTGGAGATCTCCAGCAAAAGTAGGTTTGGGGGTATTGGGATAGAGTCGATTGAAAATCTCAAAATTATTTAGAACTTTATTATCGCCTTGGAGGGATTTGGCAATGTTAAATTGCTCAAATCGCCAGGGGATTACATTGCCTTGTAGAGCTTGATCATCCTTTAATTGACCCGGCAATCCCGCTGCCAATGGTTGCTTTGCCGAAATGTCGGTTATGTAATCGTGTGCATGTCTGAGTTCTTGAGCATCGACGGTTTCCGGGCCCGCCATCGCTTTATTTCGCACATGCGCCAATACATCCAACGCGCCTTTTCCAGCGGCTTGTCCGGGTTTGAAGTCTATCTCGCCGGACTGTTTGAAGTTTTCGTACTGACGGAATAAGTCGTTCGCAAGCTCGGCCGAAATGTTTATCTGTTTGTTGTCGGGCGTGCGTTCAAGGTGGCCAGTCTTCGAAAGGGCAGTTATAAAATCTAGGATTTTAGTTGTGAGCGGCTCCTTGTTCGTCTCCGGCATTAACGAATACCCTGGCTCCAATGCGTCTTCTACGCGATTCAGATTCAGAGTTATGTTTTTGGTGGGCGCAGGAGGCGTCAATGCTGCGTCTCGTTCCTTCTTTTGAAATTCGCTGAACTTGTCTTTCAATGCGTGAGACTGATCTGGTGTGACGATAATCAGGTTCTGGAGTGTGCTTTGAGCGGCGCGTTGGGCTGCGCCGTCTTGAACCAGTTGCTCACAAAACCGTTCGATTTGCTTGTCGCTTTCCGTGGAAAAAATAGCCCTGGCGTCCTGGACTCGTCTGAAAATCTCAAAGGAACTCAGAACCTCATTTCCATTTGTGAGGGTTCTGGCAATCTTAAATTGTTCCAAGGTGTTGGGAGCTGCATATACCGTTAGTGATTGATTGTCCTTTAACTGGCCCGGCATTCCCGCAATATGTGGATATTTTGTGTTGAGGTAGCTTATGTAGTCTTGCGCCTCTCTGAGTTGCTTGGCATCGACGGCTTCCCCATCCGCAGCCGCTTTTCTCGCAAAATGCTCCAACATGTCCAACGCGCCTTTTCCGGCGGCTTGTCCGGGTTTGAAGTCTATCTGGCCGGACTGTTTGAAGTTTTCGTACTGACGAAATAAATCGTTCGCAAGTTCTGCTGATATCGTCATCGGCTTGTCGAGCGGCCATTCAACGAGGCCCTTGGCGGTAAGGGCTTGTTGAAATTCCTCCAATTTAGCATTGACCGCTTGCTGGTCGTCCCCTGCCGTCGTATATCCTGGCTCCAATACTTCTTTTAAGGCAGCCCAATCTAAGCCTATGTCCCTTTTTCTGGCGTTGAACGCTTCGAGCTTGGCGCCCATCTCGGCTACCTGCGTGGGTTCAAGAATTAGTATGTCTTCCGGACTATCGGGGACGGAAAAGATGGGGTCTGCTTTCAACTCTGCTATGAACTCTTTTAAACGCTTGTGGACCTTACCGGTGAGGGCGCCGCCCATTGTTGTGGAGTACTGCACGTAAATGTTGATGGGATCCCAGACTGTCTGGTTTTCGCTAGCAGCGCGTTTGATTTTATCCAAGTTGTAGCGGTGCAAACTCACATCATCAAAATTGGCTAATTGCCCGATTTCCAGGGGAGTTTCAGATGGAGCGAACAGTGCGGTTTTTTTAACCTCTTCGACGTAATCAAATAAGCTTTTCAACTCCTTTGCCGTGATTTCCGGGCGGGTTTCGGGGGCCGGATAAAGGTGATCAAGCAGATCTAGAATTCCATTTCCATCGTTGGTTATCGTTAGCTCGATACCGTCGTAAACGCCATTCTGATATTCGTTGTGGAGATTAAATAGGTCATTCGCCGCCTCTCGAGAGAGTGAAACTTTTCCGTCTTCGCTTATCTTGGCGTGAGTTTCTCCGAGCCTCCTTAGAAAGGCTGTCGTTCGATCCAACCGTTCCTTTTCGGGATCTTCTGAGAAGACTGGGGCTGGCTTGGATTCAAGCAAATCTACTAATTCACTAATTTGCAGTTCAATAGTCATGACCGTATCCCTAATAATCAAACGTGGTTTTGGCTTTAATTCTTCTAAATTTTTGCGATGGGGTGCATAAAGCGATAGCTGATCACTTATTAAGCAAATTCGGCGCCGCGAGAAGGGAACAAGTTTTACGTGTAAGTAAATGATTAATATAGAAAGAATTTTGCGTGAATGTGGGCGTCAAAATCCCAATTTCACGGATGCAATAAAGCCAGATAAATGGAATTCCAAAAATGCGATGGAGAATGGTCAGCCTGTAGCGAAGAAATACTATTCTGCGAACACAATCAGCACCGCATCCGCCTCGACGACTTGATCCACTTGGAAGGAAATGCGTGCAACCACTCCATCGCACGGGCTATTTATCGCATGCTCCATTTTCATCGCTTCCATGATGAGCAACGGTTGACCTTGCCTCACGGTATCGCCGGGCGATACAAAAATTTTTACAATGCGGCCGGGCATTAGCGCCGTAAGACGTCCTCCGGGAGACTCTTCTGTGGTCTCAAACGCAAATGGGTTGGTCGCCAGCAGATGGTATCTTGCGTCATCCAATAGCACGGTGAAGCTATCGCCGTGGCGCGCAATCATTGCCGTAGTTTGTTTGCCGTCGTACTCCAGTTTTATGCGATCCTCCCCGCATCTGCTTGTGGCGGCCATTACACGACCGTCAATTGAGAACTGGGCGCCAACAACGTTTATTGCAGTGGTCTTGTTCGACAGCGGATCGAAAAATTGTACGGCGCGATGGCTACCGCTGTTTAGTCTCCAACCCTTCGCGGAATGCCATGGAGAGGTGAAGTCGACGTTGCATCTCATGCTTGTGTTGGCAGCGTTTTCCGCATCGTGAAAATATTTGCTAGCGGCGGCCACTAACGCAATTTCTGGCGTCGCTTCCCGCACCGAAAACAGGTCGTCTCCGTAGCGTCCGATGAACTGCGTATCCGTATCACCTCGCAAGAACGCCGGATGATGAACGAGCCGCTGAAGAAAGGCGACATTGGTCATTACGCCTATGATGGTGGTTTTCGCCAGGGTCTGTTGAAGGCGGCGAATCGCGCGTATGCGGTCCTCATCATAAACAATCAATTTGGCGATCATCGGATCGTAGAAAACGCCAATGCTGTCGCCTTCGACTACACCTGTGTCGATACGAATATGAGCGTTGGTAATTGGCGTTGCAAAACGTGATAGCGCGCCTGTCTCCGGCAAAAAATTATTGTTTGGATTTTCTGCGCACAACCTTACTTCAATTGCATGGCCATGCCGTGGAACTTCTGATTGACTGAGTGGTAGTGTTTCGCCGAAAGCGATGCGTAGCTGCCATTCCACCAGATCTTGCCCAGTGATCATTTCCGTTATTGGATGTTCGACCTGTAGCCGCGTATTCATCTCCATGAAGAAGAACTCGCGGTCCTCGCCGACAATGAATTCGATAGTGCCCGCGCCGCGGTAGCCTATGGCCGATGCCGCCACCACGGCCGCTTCTCCCATTCGCGCACGTAACGTGTGATCGAGGAAAGGAGAGGGCGTTTCTTCGAGAATTTTTTGATGTCGGCGTTGAATGGAGCATTCGCGTTCGTGGAGATGGATAACGTTGCCGTGGGTGTCGCCGAACACTTGAAACTCGATGTGGTGCGGGCCAGTGACGAAGCGTTCGAGAAGAACAACGTCGTCGCCAAATGCATTGCTAGCTTCGCGTTTGGCAGCGTCAAGCTGCGCCGCGAATTCCTCGGAGGCGTTGACGAGCCGCATGCCTTTCCCGCCGCCGCCGGCGACGGCTTTGATGAGCAGAGGATAGCCAATCAGGTTCGCTTGCTGCGCAAGAAATGCGGGCTCCTGATTGTCGCCGTGATACCCCGGCGTCACGGGAACGCCGGCTTTTTCCATCAAGGTCTTCGCGGCGCTTTTGGAGCCCATGGCGTTGATCGCTTCCGGCGTTGGGCCGATAAAAACGAGTCTGCTTGCCTCTACCGCGCGCGCGAATCCGGCGTTTTCGGAAAGAAAGCCATAGCCCGGATGGATTGCTTCGGCGCCGCTTGCCTTGGCCACTTCGATGATTTTGTCGCCGCGCAGATAAGAATCGATGGGGCGCGGACCGCCGATATGCCACGCTTCGTCGGCCATTTGTACATGCAGGGCATTGCGATCAGCATCGGAGTAAACGGCGACCGTTGCAATGCCGAGCCGGTTGCAAGTACGGATGACGCGGCAGGCGATTTCGCCACGGTTGGCGATGAGTATTTTGGAGAACATCGCGCGTTGCTCCTTTGTTTTACGTTATCACCCAGGTTGGCGTGCGTTTTTCCAGGAAGGCAGCAATGCCCTCCTTTCCCTCGGGGGAGGCCCGCACT
>DATLHW010000148.1:0-7363 GCA_035539675.1 Burkholderiales bacterium
CGACTTACCGAAGCATCCGTGCCCACGCTGCAACGCGTCGCCGGACGTGACAATGTATTCATCTCGCAAAAAATATGCGGCGCTGAAGACTTCTCATTTTTCCAGCAGAAGACGCCAGGCTTTTTCTTTTTTCTCGGCTGCACACCGAAGGATCAGGACTTGAACACGGTGGCCGCCAACCATAGTCCGCGCTTTTTCGTGGATGAATCGGGTTTGCTGTTAGGCGTGCGAGCGCTGGCGTCGTTGGCTGTGGATTATTTGAGAGGCGTTTGATCAAGGCGTTTGATCAAGGCGCTTGTCAGAGCGTGAAGCAGGGCAATCGCTCAAAATATCTTGGCTCGACTTTATCCATTTGCAGGCCGCTCGATGTTATAGCCCCTCTCCCGCTTGTGGGAGAAGGGCTTTAATATTTTTAAATGTCGTGAAATCATCTGAAAGATGGCTGAAGTCTTTGGAGCCCATGCAAAGCCAAATTTTTAACGTCCTTTCGAAGGGTGCCTGCGGTGCGGCAAAGGCGATTCCCTTACGCTTTGCCGAGACCGTTTCTCCAATACGGAAAGCCTTATCAATCGGTTCTTTTCCAGAGCCAGATTGTCGCAATTGTGTTCGATCATCTCGTCGATCTCTTGAATCCGCGCATCACTCAGTCCGGTCTCCTTCCGTTCCGCCTCCGTCAACCGGATGATCGAAACTTTGTTTTGCGCGATTTCCTCTGGAGAAGGCTTGACCAGGAATAACGTCACGCCATAGGCCCGGAAAAAGGGAACGATCTCTATCTCTTTGTTTTTATCGTTGGTATCAGGCGGGCCAATTACAGTGATATCGCGGTCTCTGACCCATTCCTTGATGGCCGCTTGAATTTCCGCTTCCGCCTCGGCTGCATCCCACGTCGGCGCCGAGGTAGGAGCGGAAGAGCCTGCTTTTCCAGGTCGGGGCGATGGCGGTTCGGGACCTCCGATGATCGGATGCGCCCTTGCAGTCGGGGCGCCGGGAGGCAGCGATTGAGTGCGTAAAAATTTTTGATTGCCTCGGGAAGGCTTGGGAGATTCGTCGGCTTTACGTTTTTCCGGCTGCGGCCACGTTTCCGTTCTTTCTATCCCGATGTTGCGCTTGATCGTGGGAAAGGCGACTCGGATCAATGTATCAAGCGCAGCTTGCGCATCAGTATCCCAATTCATCTCCCTCTGGAGTTCAAACCTTTGCATCTGAAATGGAGACCATTCCTGAAACTTTTTCGCGAGACGGTCCCGGTTGAATGGAACGGGCGTATTCCCGCGTTCGGCATCATCAATGAATTGCGCAACGATGGTTTTGAGTTCTTCAGGGGCGTTAAAAGCGGCGTAAGCGGTCTTCAATTTGCTCCACGCCGCGAAGCGTGGAAGCGACTGCGCGAGCAACGCCAATTCCTCCTTGGGCGGTTCGCTCAACGCTTTCGTTCTCGCCACCCATCGCCTTTTGTTGCCAAACTTCCACAAATATTCATCTCGCGCGCGTTTCGCGGAAGACATTTCCCATGTCGATATCGCTGCTTTTTCCTCGTTTCTCTTTTTATTTAACGCCTTGAGCAGCGGGAGCTCGTTTCTCAGTTTTTTCATCAAGGCGTCCCAGTGCGACACAAATTCAGCGCGGGTAAACCACTGCGGAACATTCGCATGAGGGTTGAGCGCAAGCTTGCGCTCCAGATAAGGCTCGAAAAGCTTTTTCGCCAACGCCAGATCGTTAGCCCGCAGCGCATCGATCACCTGGATCGACATTTCCAGATATGGGTCTCCCTGTTTCAAACGACGCGCTTCGCTTTCAAAGGTCATGCCCACCGGCGTTCCTTCCGGATCGCCGTATATTTCGCCCAGCGTGATCATATCGCCGAGGATGATCTCTGTTTCGTCGGGGGGGAAATCGTCCGGATCAAGCCTGCGCTGCTTTTTTCTCCGGTCATACGACAGGCTCTCGTACTCGGCCCTTTCAGTCCCCAGCACGCTGGCGATATGAACGATATGCTGCGCTTCGCGCAATTCAATCAGCGCCTCGATCAGTTTGCCCTCCGCGATGGCGTCGTGACGCACACACTGACTCCGCCAATCCAGGAAACCCGTCAGCGCCCGGTCAGCGCAAGTCTCTATTGCGTAATGGGCTCTATCGATGAAGTAATGAATCAGTCTGTCGTTTTTGTTCCCATCCTTACCTGGGGGCCTCGGCTCGCCTTCGGCGTTCAGTCCTTGCAGGTCGGATTTCGGGACGTCTTTCAGCGTCTCCTGTGCCTGTTCTAAAAGCTTCGGATCTCGGCGCTGAAAGTGGTTCGACTCACGCAGCTTGTCGAGCAAGTCGATGACAATCTGTGCGCCGGAAAGATCCTGATACGGCGTCCAGTCCGGCGGCGGGTTCCAATCGATCAGCTCCTCCATCCAGTCATCCGCTGGGGGAGCGCTACGTTCGCTTTTCGCGTTGACGTCCGTCTTGAACCACTTGTCCACCGCCTCCTGTAACGTGAGCGAAGGATCGAGCGGTTCACCACCGGAGACAATCATTATTTGGGGGCCGTAAAGCGAGGGAGGGGGGTGTCCATTCAACTCAGCATCGTCTGATGCGGCCCTCGTCTCCGCTGCGAGCCGCGCGCAGCTTCGCCGGAAATTGCGTAGAACCGCCATAGATAATTCAGGCATTTCCAAAAGCTCCACATCGCACATAGGAGGCAGCTTTTTGAGTCCTTCCGGGAGCGTGTCGAGTGGGTTTCCGGACAATTGCAAGCTACTTAGGCAATACAGATTGGGGATATCGTCCGGTATTTTTCTCAAAAAGTTGTTGGAGAGTAAAAGGGATTCAAGCTGCTTCAGCTTACAAAGCGCCGGAGGAAAATACTGGATGTTGTTATGCGTCACGCGTAGCTCTTCGAGGTTTTCCAAATGTTCAAACCCGTTGAACGAATCTCCTGTTAATCGATTGTAACCAGCGCGCAATTGACGCAGATTTTGCAAATTGCTGAGCGGCGCCAAATCCGTCAGAAGATTGTTGCCCAGTCCCAGAGTTGAGAGCTCTGTCATATGGGCTATGCGTGGATCCAGCCGTTTCAGAAAATTGCTGGCGACATCCAGATCTTCAAGCCATGTCATGCGGAAGAGAGCGGGGTCCAGATCGTTAAGATAATTGACGCTCAAATCGACCTCCTTGATATGGCTCAATTGGTCGAGACCAGGAGGAACGGCAGTCAAACCAAGTTGACCTAAATCGAGGCTGTCCTCCTCTTGGTGGTCAAACGCCCAAATCATCCTTTCCACCGCTTTCCACCGGTTTTCGCTCACCGCTTGCCCCGGCGCATAGCCATAATCCATCAGTTGTCGAACGAACTCCTCTCTGCTGAGCGGCTGAATTTGTGCGCTCCATGAATCCGTCGGCGCTTCCTGCCTATCGGGAGACGCGATGGGACTCGGCGGAAGAAGCTGTTGCGGAAGTTTGTCGCGCAAGGATTGATATTCAGGTTTATTCAGGTCATCCATCATGAATTCAGGCAGACCAAGCTCCTCCAGACTTTCCAGTTTTCCCAAAATCTCCAGCAATTCGGCGGAAAACTTCAAGTTTGCGCAGTCTCTCAAATCCAGGCGTCTGAGATTTCTCAACTCCGCCAGCGAGCCGGGCAATTTCTCGATGCGGGTGTTTCTCAAGCTCAGAACTTCGAGCTTCCCCAGCCGCTCCACGCCGCTCAGGTTGGCTACCGTGCTGTCGTCCAGAAACAACTCGGTAAGTTCGCGCAATTCCAGTAATTGAAAAACGCTTTTGTGGCGATCAGGATCGTCATCGTTCAAATGGAATCGTTCACACTGAAAACCAGTGCAGTTAAGCGTCTTGATATTTGAATTCGGCGCAAGGCATTCAACCAGTCCGTGAGGAAAGTCCGATAAATCGATCGCCGAAGCGCCCGTCATGCGGGCTTCAAGAGAACGGTATGTCATTATCTCCGTGTACTCATCATCGTCGCTTTCTTTAAAAATCTTTTCCAGAAACGCCACGTCCTCTTGAGGGACGCGTTCGGCGCAGCCGGTCTTCAGAAATATTTGGCGGTAGCTTTTCTCCAGGAATGGATCGGCGAAAGACGGCTGCGGCGCATCCGTCCAATTCTCCAGCAATAGCTTTGCCGCATTTACTGACCATGCGAGCCTCGCATTCAGTTTTTCGAGGTCGGGGGCTGGCGGTATTGCTTGCGTATAAGCGCGCAATAGCTGATTGCGCTTGGCAATGCCGGCTACTAAAAAACCATCGATCAACGCCTCTTTCTCGGCTTCGCTCAACTGCGCCCCTGTTTCGGACCATTGGGATGGATCGTTCCATTCGTCCCTTAAGCGATCTTTAATATATTGGGCGCCTTTGGGGGAAACGCGACGGTTGCTCCACACTCGCGTGAACTCTTCTTTCATTTGGGAGAAATCCGCAAGGTCTCTCTCGCGGAAGGGATGCATTATCTCTTCCATATAACTGAGCGCGCTCCAATACAGAAAGGCCGAGAGACGACTCTTGATAGCATCCGGTATGCCGTCGATGTCTTGACCGCATGCGTTTTCAAAGTCCTGAAGATTCACAATTCACTCCTTTCATCCCAGATCAATCGCGCTATGCCGACGCCCAGGGCAATTGCATTTGTATCATGATGAAGCGTCTATTAGGCGAAAGCTAATTCGCACAAGCGCTTATCTCTCGCGTCAGACAAACCATCAAAGTTATGTTATGAAGCCATCTCGGAAATAAGTGACCCTCGGAAAATCGCGATCCGGGCCGATCTCGAACCTGCGGTGCTCAATGTACTATTTGTACACCTCCGCTCCTCGGATCGACCTCGGCCCGGATCGCGATTTTCCGAGGGTCACTTGCGGGCATTGTTCGCTCGTCTGCAATTTCCGAGATGTGGTTTCCCCGGATGACGGCTCCCGCCATCTCTGGGGCTAGTTTCCCTAACCAGTTATCACCTTGGTGAAGGGATGTGGCTTGTCTTGATCTAAAGAGGAGAACCTAACCAACATGAATACATTTCAACGCCTTCGCTCGACTATCGGTCGCTCGTTTCTCGCCTTGCTTGCGTTTTCGCTTGTGGGTCATGCTGTCGCCGCCAATCTTAAAATCATCGTTCCCGCATCCGCGGGCGGTGGTTGGGATCAATTAGGCCGCGCAACGCAGCAATCGATGCAAGCCGCCAAGCTCGCCGAACAAATACAGGTATCCAACATTCCCGGAGCCGGTGGAACGATCGGTTTGGCAACGCTTCATAACACGCACAAGGGCGACCCCAACGCGCTGATGGTAAGCGGCAAAGGCATGTTGTCCGCGATCGTTATCAACAAGTCGCCGATTGATCTGTCTCAAGTCGTTCCGATCGCGCGGCTTACTGGCGAATACGAGGTGATCGTTGTCCCCACTGAGTCGAAAATCAAAACCATGGCGGATTTGATTGCCCAATACAAAGCGAATCCAGGCTCCGTGTCCTGGGGCGGTGGGCTTGCCGGCGGCGTGGATATGCTGACTGCGGGCATGATCATCCAAGCCATTGGCGGAGACGCCTCCAAGCTCAACTACGTCGCTTTCGGCGGCGGGGGTGAGGTGCTGACCGCTGCGGCGGGTGGCCATATCACCGCAGGTGTGGGCGGGTATAACGAATTCGCGCAACAGATCAAAGGTGGAAAATTGCGTGCGCTCGGCATTACATCCGACAAGCGTTTGGCAGGCGTTGATATCCCGACGCTGAAAGAGCAGGGCATTAATGTCGAGTTCGTCAATTGGCGCGGACTAATGGCCCCGGCCGGCATTTCCGACGCGCAACGGCAGGAAATGGTGAAGAAGGTGACCGAGATGTCCAAGAGCGAACAATGGCGGGCCATCCTCACCAAGAATGATTGGACCGATCTGTTCCTGGCTGGTGATGACTTCACGTCCTATGTCGAGACTGAGCAGAAGAACGTTAAATCGCTAGTGCATACATTAGGGTTGGTTAAGAAGTAATCGGATTTATATAGTCGTCCTCCCCTCGATGGGGAGGGCGCGAATTATTGACGTGGAACGATCGTTCGATAGAATGGGCTCTGCTTCCAGGAGTCCATTCCATGTCCACCCCTCCCAAGCCGCCAGGCAAAGGTCGCGGCGCAACGTTTAACCCCGGCAACCGCTACGCGCACGAACAGCGTGAAGTTTTTGATGACGGTTGGCGCCCTCTTGAGCCGGAACCCGACGACGAACCCCCGCCGCTCAAGACGAGCGTCACGATCCAGCCGATTCGCTCCATCATCAGCCGTAATGATTCACCGGACATTGGCTTTCGCCAATCCATCAATCCGTATCAAGGTTGCGAGCATGGCTGTGTTTATTGCTATGCGCGGCCCTCTCATGCGTATCTCGATTTATCGCCCGGTCTGGATTTTGAGTCGAGGCTATTCGCGAAGCCGGACGGGCCTGCGCAATTGCGTCGCGAGTTTATGAACCCTCGTTATCAGCCGGAGCTCATCGTGGTTGGCGGCAACACCGATGCGTATCAACCGATTGAGCGCGAGTGGAAGATCACGCGGCAATTGTTGGAGGTGTTCGAAGAATTCAAGCACCCGATCGGTCTGATTACAAAGTCCTCGCTGGTGGAGCGGGACATCGATATTTTGGCCCGCTTGGCGCAGGACAATCTCGTCCGCGTCTTCATTTCCATCACCACCTTGGATAAAACGTTGGCGCGTCGAATGGAGCCGCGCGCCGCCGCGCCGAATCGGCGGCTTGAGACGGTGAGAAATCTTGTCGCCGCTGGTATTCCTGTTGGCGTAATGACCGCGCCGATTATTCCGATGTTGAACGACAAGGACATGGAGGCGATATTGGAAGCAGCCTATGAAGCCGGGGCCCGGCATGCGGGGTATGTATTAATCCGCCTACCTCATGAACTGAAGGCGCTTTTCAAAGCGTGGTTGCATGAACATTACCCCTTGCGGGCCGGGCATGTGATGAGCGTTATTCGACAGATGCGAGGCGGTAAGGAGTATGAGGCGGACTTCGCGACGAGACAGCGAGGTACGGGGAATTTCGCTCACTTGATCGAGCGGCGGTTCGAGATGGCGCGGCGGCGTTTGGGGTTTGAGCGGGTGGGCGTCTCATTGGAGACTAGGCTTTTTCGGCGCCCCGATGTTACAGGGCAATTAAGCCTTTTCGGGAATTGAGATTTTTGAGAGCTTGTTCGGGCTCTCGCGATTCGGCCCGATTCTACTGACGTCCTTAACTATTGCAGCCTGGAATCCGCTCTTAGAGCCAGCCCTTTCAAGGTCTTTTCTCTTTAGCTTGTTTAAGGACCTTGGCGGTAGAGAAGTGTGTCTGCGCGGTAGCTGTATCGACATAGGATTTGGGCTTGCGG
>DATLHW010000149.1:0-13653 GCA_035539675.1 Burkholderiales bacterium
TTGTCCCATGGCGGCATCAATTTATTTTCCATGTTCTTTTTGATGCGGTTAACCAGTTGCAAACCTTGTCACCAGAGCTGATCGAACAAGCGTTGGGAAATGTAGCCTTTATCCCCGAACATCCGGTTTACGATCATCCACATTGCCGGCGGTGAGTTTGACCGCCAACAACTCGCCTTGGTCGTTGATGATCGAATGGATTTTAAGCCGAAAAACCAGCCGGTCGAGGTTTTACCCCACTGGGCGATATCCCGGAAGACGCGATGGGCATGGGCGCGGCGTGGCTCGCATGCCGTCAAGGTCATTGAATCAATGAGGGCGATACCAGTGGGTTTTCCAAATGGCGAAGCAGGAATGCGCAAAGCGCAGTCAAGGCGGAACCGAGAAGCTCCACCAATCGGCTGTAGGAAGACAATCCGGGAAAGTCCATGCGACAGTAGGGTTTGAGGCAGAACAAGTAGAAGTGCTTGAAGGTGCGGAAATTCGAGAACGGCCAGGATTGATGAACTGCCGCTGGATTTCCGGCCCGCTGACAAAATCGTCGAAATGACAAAAGAGCTCGGTGAAATCGATGGAGGGGACATTGGGCTCCTTAATCAAGGTGCGGCACACTTTCAATTAAGGACAACAATGTCACCCCTCCTTCCCGTTGCTTATGTCGAACTCGCGTTGGGTGGTTACCTGCCGCCCACGCTTACGAACGGAAAATGGCAAACAAACAGCCTATCGATGTGCCCGAAATTACTTGACCGTCACATGTCTATTGCCCTCATAAGGCTATGTGACATGGTTCATAGTCTTGGGATTACCTGCCCCTGTAGCTTGCTTGTTATCTGATCGCTGAGTGAGGTTTCATAGGCGCGCATACGATTTATCGTATCAACCTAGTTAAAAGGGAGGATGGACCGCGCGGATCCAAGGGGGGGCTCTACAACGGGACGGTCGAATTTTCTCCGATACATGTTTCGCGACTGCGCCATTCAGAACTGATGGACGAAGACCTTTTAAAACCTGCTGGTGCAATGGTTGGAACAAGCCATGCCGAAGAGGTTTTCAAATTACTCAATAACAAAGGCCACGCATGGCGACAACAAATAGAATTCTTTTGTTGGAAGATGACCCCGCGGATGTAGAGCTGCTACTGCGCGCTTTGCAGAGCGCCGCCTTCCCTTGCACCACAACTGTCGTGGACTCGGAACCGGACTTTACTTTTGCTCTGGACCAATTTGTACCCGATATCATCCTTTCTGACTTCACCCTTCCCGAATTTGATGGCTTATCGGCTTTACGAATCGCGCGAAATAAATGCCCTGATACTCCTTTTATCTTTGTTTCTGGAGCGACTGGAGAGCAACGGGCTATAGAGGCGCTTACGTATGGTGCTTGCGACTATGTTCTTAAGAACAATTTAATGCATTTGGGGCCCGCTCTGCGGCGCGCAATTCAGAACAAAGCCAAGCAAAACCTCGCAGAAAAAAAAGGTGGAGCCAGCGGGGAGCAATTGCGTCTTATCATGGAAAGCGTTAAGGACATGATCGCATTGCTGGATACTGAGGGTAAGCGGCTTTATTGCAGTCACTCATACGAAAAGCTATTTGATGATGTGACGAAACTAGTCGGCACGGATTCATTTGGGGAGATTCATCCCGAAGACGTCGAACGGATTCGAGCGCTTTTTTACGATACGGTGCTAACAGGCGGTGAACACCGGGCGCAATTTCGCCTTCTTCTGAAAGATAACAGCGTGCGGTTCATTGAATCGCAGGGCAGCGTAATTCGTGACTTCACCGGCAAGGTGGCGGAGGTTGTCGTTGTTTCGCGCGACATTACCGAACAACGAAAATCATCTGAGGCGCTACGTCTTGCCGCCAGTGCGTTGGAGAACATTGCAGAGAGTGTCATCATCACCGATACGGAACGATCGATAATTTCCGTCAATAAAGCGTTTTCGGCAATCACGGGATTCGCTCCGGAAGAAGTGATTGGCAAAAAACCTGATTTCCTTCGTTGCGCAACATATGAGGAGAATTTTTACGCGACGATTTGGGGAGAGGTGAGAGAGACCGGGAGATGGAAAGGTGAAATTCGGAGTCGCCGCAAAGGAGGGGAAGTCTATCCTGAGCTTGTGAGCATTAGCGCTGTTAGGGATGAGAGCGGCATCATCACTCACTATGTTAGTGTAGCCAGCGACATCACCAAGTTTAAGCAGGACGAAGCAAGGTTGGATTTTTTCGCGCACAGCGATCCTTTAACGCGCCTTCCAAACCGCACAAGGTTCCAAGACCGATGTGAACAGATGTTGATTCGAACAAGGCCCCGCCGCGGCATAGTGGGTCTACTGTTCATCGATTTGGATAACTTCAAAACCGTTAATGACTCCCTCGGGCATTCAGCTGGTGATTCATTGCTACAAGCGGCGGCGGAGCGGTTGGGCGAATGTCTCCGTGATGGAGATGTGGTTTCACGGCAGGGCGGAGATGAATTCGCAGTGTTGCTTGATGAGTTACGTGATCCTCAAGATGCTGCCCTCGTTGCGGAGAAATTGCTGCATGTATTATCAAAGCCGTTTCTCCTAGGTGGACATAAAATATTTATTTCCGCCAGCATTGGTATCAGCTGTTACCCGCAAGATGGCATTGATGTGGACACCTTATTGAAGAACGCCGACGCGGCGATGTATCGCGCTAAAGAGCATGGGCGCAACGCCTACCAGTTCTTTTCACCTGAGATGAATGGGCAGGCGCTCGAAACGTTGTTAATGACAAATTGCTTGCGCTCCGCCATCGAGCGACAAGAGTTCTTGCTTTACTATCAGCCGCGTATCGAGCTCTCCTCCGGGAGGATCACCGCAGTGGAGGCATTGATCCGCTGGCGTCATCCGGAGCGAGGGCTTGTGTCACCTGCTACGTTCATTCCACTCGCCGAAAAAACTGGCTTGATTGGCCCTATTGGAGAATGGGTTCTGAGAACTGCCTGTATACAGGCAAGGGTCTGGCAAAATCGTTATTCATACCCAATTAAAATGGCTGTCAACTTGTCGGCGTATCAGTTTAGACAGCCCAATCTAGTTGAGCAGATTGCATCGGTATTGAAGGAAACGGGTTTAGATCCAAACCTTTTGGAGTTGGAGATCACCGAGGGAATGGTGATGCACGAGCCAGAGCGAGTGGAGAAAGTATTGATGGAGCTGAAAGAGATGGGGATCACCATTTCACTCGACGACTTCGGCACAGGTTATTCTTCGTTAAGTTATCTAAAGCGGTTTTCTATCAACTCCCTAAAGATAGATCAATCGTTCGTACGCGATATTCCTGGCGACGCCAACGACTGCGCAATCACGCAAGCCATCATTGCGTTAGCAAAGAGTCTGCAACTGAATGTGGTGGCCGAGGGAATTGAGAAAGAGCAACAACTCGCATTCCTGCATGCTAACGGTTGTGAAGAGGGGCAAGGATATTTATTTAGCAGGCCGCAGCCAGCGCCAGACTTGGAAGAGTTGCTGAGTAAAAACGACCGCCACTAATTCACGTGGTCAGGAGTTGTGGCGCCTTTGCAGTCGCATATACCGAGTTGTAGCCGGTCCAACATCTGTGCCGGTTCATACCATCTGTTCCGAACCTTAAATGCTTCGCACATTTGTTGGCGGCGCCCGCCAACCTAAATATAAGGTGCTTTCCTTCTCTGGCGGACATTGATGACACTGATGAGGGTTGACTGCTAAATGGATCCCCATTGGTAGTGAAAGTCGAAACCTTCTTGGGTCCATTATCCTAAAGCGGCACGAGCCGTTTTTGCTGTCTCTCCACCAAGACTCAACGTACTTACGAGAATGCGATGCAAAGGCACCTAACTAAAATCTTGCGCCTTTGAATCCCCATTGTAAAGCCCTAATTGACTAACGGTCGCCGCTTAAAAGGTAAGCCATGCCGACATAACGAGCGTGCTGGCCACCACAATAAAATCGCTACGTTCTACTATTGCAGTCATTGTCATCAATGCGAGTGCATCGGCTATGCGAATCCTTGTTCTGAGTGATCTTCATCTTGAGTTTGACTTGCCTGTCTCAACGCCAGCAGTGCATGTGGATCTCGTGATTTTAGCGGGCGACATCCACAACGGCGGAGCCGGCATCCGATGGGCTCGGCAAGTCTTTTCGCCGAAGACCCCGATTGTTTATGTCCCTGGCAATCATGAGTATTACGGACGATCTATCCTCACCGCAGAATTGGAAATGAAAGAAGCCGCGACTATCGCGGGATCGCACTTTCATTTTTTAAATCGCAACGAAATTTTATTGCCTAAGAAAAATGTGCGCGTGCTTGGCGTGACGTTGTGGACTGACTTCACACTATTCGGCGTCGATGAGCGTGAGGTCAGCGCTTCTATCGAAGTCTGTAATCGTTATATGACGGATTTTAACGGGGTCATTCAATTCTCAAATGAGGATGGCGTTACTCGCCGTTTTACCCCGCAGGACGCAATCGCTTTACACAGGAAGGACTTGGCATGGCTACAGCAGAGGTTAGATAACCCCTTTGACGGAAAAACGGTGGTTGTGACTCATCATGCGCCGCATCCAAAGAGTTTGGCGGATCGATATGCGACCGATCGTGTATCGGCTGGCTTCATTAATGATTTGACGGATCTTATGGGGCCGAGAATTTCGTTATGGGTTCACGGGCATACGCATGATGCATTCGACTACGAGATCAATGGCGTCCGTGTGATTTGTAATCCGCGCGGATACGTGAACCGAATGAACGGTAAAACTGAAAATGCCGAGTTTGATTGGGCGCGAATCATCGAAATCTAAAACGGCATTTTTTACATTATCGGAAAACATTACATCTTCATCGGTATTTATTACATTCACCCAACTTTTATTCATGTCGTGTTGGGACGACAGAAATAATCAATATGTAATAAAGACTTGGTTGTGGGCGCGTTGAATGTCGTCGTGCTTGGGCAACAAAATTTCAGTTTCTTTATGGCCCCCCGTTATCAATCTTTCAAATGCGATTTTTTCTCGCCTAACCAACTATCTGAAATTCCGTTGTTTTTTATTCTGGCATGACACTTGCGTTACAAGAGGGGCGCAAACTCGTTACGAGTGACGTGACGTAGCGTGTTTGCAGCAGCGATTACTTATAAGAAAGATCAAACGAGTTCTTTGAGGGAGTAACGTCGACTCACAAGGGGAAGAAATGCGGCGTTGAATTTTTTGAAATAGTTTTCAACGCCCACGAATAGAAACGGAGTGGACGCCGTAATGGGCTCGGAAAAAAACACGAAGGTACTTGGCGCCTTTGTGGATGGGGGAACCAGCGCTTCATTGGCGCCGGCAAATAGCTTTCTGGAAAGTGGACGGCAGCCTTTTAAAAGTCGTGCGCATCAAAGAGTGTTTGTCGGAAATGCGGAGCCGCCTGTGGTGGCGTTGGTAAAGCAAGTGCTAAATCCCAGTGTGATCGTGTTTAGCTTATTGCTATGCGCACTGGCATACGCACAACCATTTACCCCTCCATATATTGCGCTCGCACTACTAGCATTCATCATTGCCTCGCAGGTATTCGGCGAAGTTGAGTTGATTCCTCTTCCCCGAAGACATCCGCTTAATTTTATCGGTCGCGGTATTTTGTTGGAGTGGATGCTCGTTATCGCCATCCTGCTCTTAATGGCGTTTGCGATAAAAGTATCCGATCTGTTTTCGCGAAAAGTTCTTTTGACTTGGTTTACGGTCACACCGCTTGTGCTTGTCGCATCGCATGCGGTGGCAAGGCGCACGATGTGTTGGCTTGTAGATAACGGTAGTGTTGTTCGCACTCACTTAATTGTTGGCGCCAACGAAGTCGGATGTGAGTTGGCGAGAAAGCTGAATGAAGATCCGTGTTTCGGAACAGTGAAGGGTTTTTTTGACGACAGAAAACTGGATCGATTGGCCAGTATTAAACAGAATCAATTGTTGGGATCGTTGGCGGACATTGCCAACTACGTGAGAACGCACTCCATCAACGTTATATATATATCGTTACCCATCACGGCGGAGCCGCGAATACTGAAGCTCCTGGATGAACTCCGTGACACGACTGCGTCAATTTACTTCGTACCGGACATCTTCATGTTTGACTTGATTCAGGCGCGATTCGTTGACGTAAATGGAATTCCGGTTGTCGCAATATGCGAGACGCCGTTTTGTGGGATGAATGGCGTGCTTAAGCGAACCAGCGATCTTGCATTTGCGGGCGCAATGATTCTTTTGTTATGGCCATTGATGTTGGCCATCGCGATTGGCGTCAAGCTAAGTTCTCCAGGCCCCGTGTTTTTTCGCCAACGACGTTACGGTTTGGATGGAGAAGAAATTGTTATTTATAAGTTTCGCACGATGACGGTGTGCGAGGACGGTGGGCCGATCGTACAGGCAACGAAGGGCGATCAGCGCGTCACTCGATTTGGGGGATTTCTACGTCGAACATCGCTGGATGAGCTCCCGCAGATTCTCAACGTTTTGCAAAACAAAATGAGCGTGGTTGGCCCGCGTCCTCATGCAGTGGCGCACAACGAGCAGTACAGAAAACTTATTAATGGCTACATGCTGCGTCATAAGGTACGACCTGGAATTACGGGCTGGGCGCAAGTCAATGGTTTGCGCGGTGAGACGGAGACCATAGACAAAATGAAGGCGCGCGTTGAATACGACTTGGATTACTTGAGGAACTGGTCCTTATGGCTTGATATAAAAATCATTGCGAGGACGGCGTTAATCGTTCTGCGGGATCGAAATGCGTACTAAAACTAAGTTAAGGGATGATGAACGTTAGAGGGCCACTGTAATACTAGCGAAGCTAGGGGATCGCGAACGGTCTTTCAAAATCGGTCACTTGTAAGGGCCCGTCAGAGACTTCCTAAGAATAAGGACATGCTTATGAAAACAAATAAAGCGGCGCTGATTCGCATCGTAATGGTAGCCATGTGTTGGCTATCGATGGCGACGTATGCGGCGGATGAATACAAGCTGGGCGTCGGGGATGTGGTGCGAGTAAACGTTTACAACAATCCGGATCTCACGACTGAGGCGCAACTCGCCGAGGACGGATCGATTTCGTTCCCGCTGGTTGGTAAAGCGCTGCTTGGCGGGCTTAGCAAGAGCGACGCCGAAGCGCGGCTGGCGAAGATGTTGACCGATGGCGGATTCCTGAAACAGGCGCAGGTGAATCTGTTGATTCTTCAATATCGAAGCCAGCAGGTTTCCGTTTTAGGGGAAGTGCATAAGCCTGGTAAATATCCTATCGGCGCAACGAGCACCGTCACTGATCTTATCGCTCAAGCCGGGGGAATAAGCGAGAAAGGATCGCAAGTCATTACCGTCGTGCGACGCGACAAGGATGGCAATCAGACGAAAGAGAAAATCGATCTTGGCAATTTACTCGACGCGGGTAACGTCGGTGAAAATCTTCAGGTAAGCGCCGAAGACATCATCTTCGTCCCGCAGGCGCCAGTATTTTATGTATATGGCGAAGTGCAGAAGCCGGGCGCCTATCCTCTGGATCGCAATATGACGATTCGTCAGGCGCTTTCCGTGGGGGGCGGGCTTACCGTGCGGGGAACAGAACGAGGTTTGCGAGTGACGCGGCGGGGACCCGATGGCGTTATGCGCACCGAGCGAGTGGACCCCAGCGATCTTGTGAAAGAGGGCGATGTTGTGCAGGTAAAGGAAAGCCTCTTCTGATCGCCTATTTAACATCTTATTGCGGGGCGATATAGAAGTTCTGGCGCGCGCCACTTTACGCGCCAGTTGTTTGCTCCGTTCGCGACTGATCCTCAAGGGACTGAGAGCATGTTTTAAAAGTTTCTGCGTCGCTAATCCAGGAATTGCGAACAACCAGCGATTCCGTTGCTGACCTTTCTCGATTAGACCTGGGGCTATGCAAAAACTCTTGGAAACAGCTCTGATGGGGCGCCGCCAAATTGGAGGCGCGGCCCGATTACGAATCGCTCTACTGTGGGAATAAGCCAATGAACTTTTCTCAATTCGTACGCATATTGCGTGTGCATGCGGGATTGATCTTCGCAACATTAATCGTTGTCATCGGTATCGCGACGATCGTGAGCTTCATGATGCCGCGTCAATACTCCGCCAGTAGCAGTATTGTCATCGATTATCGCGGGAATAACCCCGTCGCCCTAAGCCCAATGCCTGCTCAGCTTTATCCAAGCTATCTTGCGACGCAGCTCGACATTATTTCCAGTCAAAACGTTGCGCTTAAGGTGGTTGATGACCTGAAGCTCCTGGAGGATAGGCAAGCTCGCGCGCGATATCTTCCTAACACTGGCGTCTTCAGTGGTTACGTGGCCGACTGGAGAGAGAAGGCGTACGACACGCCGCCCAGCTGGCTTCCCAGCGTGGTTGTGGATCTGCTGTTTGGTGAACGAGAGGACGCGACTGCTGATACGCAAGCGCAGAAAGACTCCGCGCTGATGCGTCATCGGTTGGCGGAGCAACTGCTGAAGCGTCTGGAGCTTAAGCCTTCGCGCGATAGCAGCATGGTTAAAGTGGGTTATCGCGCGAGCGATCCAAACGCCGCGGCGGAGGGAGCGAATGCGTTCGTCAATGCCTATATAGCGACTAGTCTCGAAATGAGCGTGAATCCTGCGCGCGATTCTTCTGTTTGGTTCAACGATCAAACAAAGATCCTGGCGAGCAATGTGGCGAAGGCGCGGGCCAAGTATTCCGAATATCAACAGCAAAGCGGCATTGTGGCGCCGGAAGAACATCTTGATGTTGAGAGCTCTCGACTCGTGGAGTTATCGAGCCGTCTCGTCGAAACGCAGGCTGATAACCATCCTGCCCTTCAGGCGTTGAAAGCCGACTTGGCGCGGGCGGAGGCGAGACTCAATAGCTTGCCTCCACAGTTCGGAGCCAATCATCCGCAGTACCGTAGCGCGCAGGAGGAGGTATCCATACTGCGTAACAAGCTGCTGCAACAAACCCAACAGGTTACTGGTTCGATTCAGGGGCAGATCGCAACGCAAAAATCAAAAGTGTTACAGATGAAGAAGCAGCGCGCGGAGTTGGCGACGCTCAAGAATGAGGTGGACAGCGCGCAGCGCATGTTGGATGACGCTATGCAGCGATCGAATCAAGTCCGTATGGAGAGCCAAATAAATCAGACGAATGTGTCGATACTGAAAGAAGCCGTCCCGCCTCTTAGGCCCGCCAGCCCCAACGTACCCCTCAATGTAGCGTTGGCCGCCTTTGCTGCTAGCGTGCTCGCCGTGGGTTTGGCGCTGTGGCGGGAGCTTGCTTACCGATATGTTCGGTGCAAAGAGGATCTCAAGGGGCTGCTTGGCGTACCCATACTGGGCGTCCTGCCTTCAAGCGGAGGCGCATCGGTCCGGCCGCACGCGCGAAGGCAACACAGCGCGGCCCGTCTTACTTTTAATAACTAGACCACGGCGCATTCATGAACCATTTTATAAGCAACTTCGATATTGAGGCCGAGGCGTCTTTAGGCGTTCTGGATGATCGCACCATTGGTCGCATTCTCGTTGATCATGGGAAATTGAAGCGCGAGGATGTCGATAGGGTATTCCGTTTGCACAAGGAAAAGGGAATGCGCTTTGGCGAGGCGGCGCAGAAGCTGAAGCTCATAACCAAGGCGGATATTCAGCAGGCGCTGGCGGTGCAATTCAACTATCCGTGTCTACAGCCTGGCGAGGCCATACTGGGCGCGGAGCTTGTTGCGGCCTATCAGCCATCAAGCCCGCAAGGCGAGGCGGTGCGCGATTTGCGTTCCCAACTGCTATTTCGTTGGTTTGATTCGAGACAGAAAACGCTTTCCATCGTTAGTCCCAAGCGGGGCGATGGGCGGAGCTATATCGCCGCCAATTTGGCGGTTGCGTTCTCCCAGTGGGGCGGAAACACACTATTGATTGACGCTGATCTGCGCGCGCCGCGGCAGCACCAAATATTTAGCCTCCCCGGTCAAGTCGGGCTATCCAGCGTCCTGAGTGGTCGCGCATGGACAGAGGTGATTCAGCCCATTCCGTACTTCGGCAACCTAAGCATCCTACCTGCCGGCACTGTGCCGCCCAATCCGCTGGAGCTTCTCGGCCGGCAAGAGTTCGTGCGCTTGCTAAGCGATGCGGCGCGCAATTACGAATTTGTTTTGATCGATACGCCCGCAAGCGAAAAAGGGTCGGATGCGGTGACCATCGCGGCTCGCACGGGCGGGGCGATGATGGTGGCTCGGCAAGATCATTCGCGTTTGCCGGAACTGCAAGAATTGATGGATGGCGTCACCGGTTATGGAGCGCAGCTAGTAGGCACGATCCTTAACGAGTTTTAAAAGTTTTAGGACTTACGCAAAACCGCTCCAGCGGCGTTGCGCTTCCTTGCCGTACAAAGCAGTACTGTCTGCGTCGGCGCGCCTTGCTGGAGCGGTTTTGCGTAAGTCCTATTTTTAGAGGAGAGCGGAATGAAGAGAGCATTGATCACCGGCATTACAGGCCAGGACGGCGCCTATCTCGCGGAGTTTCTTTTGAAGAAAGGATACGAAGTTCACGGCATAAAACGCCGCAGTTCGCTTTTCAACACGGATCGAATCGACCACCTTTACCAAGATCCGCATGAGAAGAACCGGCGGCTGGTTTTGCATTATGGCGACATGACCGATTCAAGCAGCTTGGTGCGCATCATTCAGATGGTCAAACCCGATGAAATCTACAATCTGGCGGCGCAAAGCCATGTGGCCGTCTCGTTTGAAGAGCCGGAATACACCGCGAATTCGGACGCGCTGGGCACGTTACGAATTCTGGAGGCGATTCGCATTCTTGGCTTGGAAAACCATTCGCGTTTTTATCAGGCTTCGACATCGGAGCTATTCGGTAAAGTCCAAGAGATTCCCCAACGTGAGACCACGCCGTTTTATCCACGAAGCCCTTACGCGGCGGCCAAGCTGTACGCGTACTGGATTACGGTGAACTACCGCGAGGCTTATGGGATGTACGCCTGCAACGGAATTTTGTTCAACCATGAATCGCCATTACGCGGAGAAACCTTCGTGACGCGGAAGATCACGCGCGCGCTGGCCCGAATCAAACTCGGCCTTCAAGACTGCCTCTATCTCGGTAATCTCGACGCCAAGCGCGATTGGGGGCATGCCCGCGACTACATCGAAATGCAATGGCTGATGTTGCAGCAGGATGTTGCGGACGATTTCGTTATCGCCACTGGCGAGCAATATTCGGTCCGACAGTTCATAGACCTTGCGGCAAAAGAGATCGGTCTTCGGCTGCGTTGGGAAGGAACGGGAATGACTGAAGTGGGCATTATCGACTCCGTGGCCGATCGTCGTTCGTCATTCGCCACCCCAGGTAAATGCATCGTGCGAGTGGACGAGCGATATTTTCGTCCGACCGAGGTCGAGACGCTGCTGGGCGACGCAAGCAAGGCGCGGGACAAGCTTGGCTGGGAGCCGAAGATCACATTCCAGGAGTTGGTGTCGGAAATGATGCGAGAGGACTTTGCATTGGCGAAGCGAGACCAGTTAGTTCGTGAGAATGGATACAAGGTGCTCGATTATCATGAATAGTCCAATCAATCACGACTCTCGAATCTATGTCGCCGGCCACAGGGGCATGGCCGGATCGGCGCTGGTGCGTCGGTTGGAGCGAGGCGGTTACCGAAACTTGATTACCTGCGGTCGCGAACAACTGGATCTTTTGAACCAAGCGGCCGTGCGTCGTTTCATGATGATGCAACGGCCGGATTACATATTTCTGGCGGCCGCGAAAGTTGGCGGCATACACGCCAACAATACGTATCGAGCGGACTTTATTTATCAGAACCTGATGATCGCCGCCAACGTAATCCAGGCGGCGCATCAAGCCGGCGTGCAAGACCTGTTGTTCCTTGGCTCCAGCTGCATCTACCCGCGAGATTGTCCGCAGCCGATGAAGGAGGAGCACTTGTTGACCGCTCCGCTGGAATCAACCAATGCGCCTTACGCCATCGCGAAAATCGCCGGCATTGAGCTTTGTCAGGCGTTCAACGAGCAACATGGAACTCGATATATCGCGGCGATGCCCACCAATTTATACGGCCCGAACGACAACTACGATCTAGATAACAGTCATGTATTGCCGGCGCTTCTGCGCAAGGCGCATGAGGCCGTGATGGGAGGCAAGAAGCGTTTGCAGGTATGGGGATCTGGAAGGCCGCGCCGTGAATTTCTGCATGTTGACGACATGGCGGACGCCTGTGTATTCCTAATGGAGAACGGCGTGT
This sequence comes from Burkholderiales bacterium, assembly GCA_035539675.1. Lineage (GTDB taxonomy): Bacteria > Pseudomonadota > Gammaproteobacteria > Burkholderiales > DATLHW01 > DATLHW01. Next base: position 12,284 of record DATLHW010000149.1, read on the forward strand.
CGGAGGGCATTTTCAACGTCGGAAGCGGAACGGACGTCACCATTCGCGAGTTGGCCGAATTGATCGCCGATATTGTGGGATTCAAGGCGGAACTAACCTTCGATCCGGAAAAGCCCGATGGAACGCCGCGCAAGCTACTGGATGTCAGCAAGCTCAAAGCGCTTGGGTGGACTGCGAAAATTGGGCTACGCGAAGGCATTGAGATGGTCTACGAAGACTATCGACTACGCTACGCCGCGTAATAGCGCTATGGCCATCCCTTTGACAGAAGAAGCGCCCTCAAAACGCCGGCCCCGCTTCGGACGTGGAGGCTTCTTATGGAGCCTTACGGACCAATCGGTCATGAGCGCGGCGAACTTCTTGTCCATACTGTTACTCGCGCGTTTCATGTCGGCGGCGGAGTTTGGCGTTTTCGTTCTGGCGCACACTGGCTTGCTGTTAATGACCAACTTGCAAAACGCGTTGGTCACACAGCCTCACAACATACTGGGCGCGAAGCGGGAGGCGGGCGACTACGCCAGATTCACCGGCGTCCTGGTATTGGTGCAGATTCTCGCCAGCTTTGTTTTATGCGCCTTGATCGCCATGGTCGGATACATTGCGTGGCGCTATTACGCCGAGACATTCGGCGGCGTGTTGATGGCGCTCGCGGGGGCGGCGATGCCATGGATGGCCCAGGAGTTTGTTCGTCGAGTGCTCTATACCCAGAACGAAACCCGCGCCGCCGCGTTGAATGACGTTGTTTCCTATGGCTTGCAATTGCTTGGGATAGTCGCGCTCATGTTTTACGGGCGGGAGAATGAGATCACGGCGTCACTCGCGCTTTTTGTCTTTGGCGCCTCATCCTTTATCGCCGTCCTTCTGGGCGTTTGGCAATTACGCGAACACGTCTCTTTTGGCTGGCGCGATGGATTTCGCGACCGATTTAGTAAAACAGTCGCCGAGGTATGGGGATTCGGCAAGTGGCTGGTGGCGCAAAGTATCACAACGTGGATGGGCGCCAACGGCCATGCGTGGGTGGTTGGCGGAATGCTGGGTGCGCAAGCGGTTGGCCTTTATCGCGCGGCAATCCACTTGGTTAATGTGATAAATCCGTTGCGTCAAGCAGCGTTCTCCTATCTTCCATCGCGAGGCAGTGTCGCGTTCAAGACTGGTGGTTACGACGGCTTGTCGGCATGGGTGAAACGCATGTCCTCGTGGCTATTCCTGCCGCTTTTCCCGGTTGCATTCGTTTTGATCGTCTTCCCCGAGCAAATCCTTGGACTTGTCTATGGCGATAAATTTTCAGGGCAAGGGTTAGGGATCATTCTCGCGCTGGCGACAGTGGCCCAGATCATCGCCTTTTTCCGATTTCCCATGGAGGTGGCTGT
>DATLHW010000150.1:0-4079 GCA_035539675.1 Burkholderiales bacterium
GCCGTCATCGCTATCGAGATCCAGATCCGAGCGGACAATGTCGAGATTCGGCCACACGGTGCGGGAAACGCAATCAGCCGAGATGTAACCCTGCCGAATCATGCGAGTCAGGCCATGGGGAGCCGATTCGCCGATTTCATAGTACTTGGTAAGGGAAGTCTGGATGTCCGCATCGACCATGAGGACGCGTAGTCCCATGTCCGCGAGAAGTCCGGCCAGATTGGCGGCGAGGGTCGTTTTGCCGACGCCTCCTTTGGTGCTGACGATTGCGATTTTCATGAGCGGCTCCCTGAGGGTTGGGGCCGCCATGGAGGTGAGTATCAGATATCGCTGTTCTTATGCTACTTACATCATAAAAACCAGCGATTAGAGTATTTTGTCAGAGATGCCCAGCAGTGAAGTAATCAACCACAAAAGCGCAACAGATGAAGGCGGATGGTGCTGATGAGACGAATCGAACGTCCGACCTACTGATTACGAATCAGTTGCTCTACCAACTGAGCTACATCAGCACAAGGGCGCGATTATAAAGCGGGAGGAGTCTCGGGGCAATGCGATTAGGGCTGATTCTCGGGTGACTTTTTAATGCGAACGATGACATCCACCCCTGTTGCGACCATTCCCTCGGGTAATTCTGGTAGACCTGCGATTGTAAGGCGCTCGGCGTCGATATCAATCAGTGCGCCGTGATCGACATCAAAAAAATGATGGTGAGGGGCGGTATTGGAGTCGTAGAACACCCGGGTGGGATCGACAATTACTTCGCGAATCAATCCCTTTTCCAAAAACAACTTAAGTGTGTTGTAAACCGTCGCCTTGGAGGTTTCAGCGTGATGGTGATTGACTAGTCCGAGTATGTCATCGGCTGATAGATGCTGCTTGCATGCAAGCAATACCCGGGCGATTTCCAGCCTTTGATGGGTGGGGGTTATGTCCTTTTCGCGCAAGAGCTCCGCGAATGAGTCTTTATGAGATTCAATGAAGTCCATGCGCTCATGCTAGAAAACTATGTTTGCTTTGTCTAATTTATTTTTACAACACCCTTCTCCCGGGCTGTCGGCCATGCGTAGGGCGTAACGTCAAGTCGTTGAGGTAGACCAAAAATCAGGTTGGTTATTATCTGGGCTGCGGCGGGAGCCATGGTTAATCCGTAGCGAAAATGACCGCTATTCAAATACAGATTTTCAATTGTTGGGTGTCTGGCGATGACGGGAATGTTGCCTGCGGAGCCAGGGCGTAACCCCGTCCAATGGCTAACAGGCTGTAAATTCCCCAGGCAAGGCAGTACTTCTTGGGCGAATTCGTGCAATTCGATTGCGGCCGGTCCAGTCGGGGACTTGTCGAAGCCAACATGCTCCTGTGTGCTGCCAACCAGAATATGCCCGTCTGCTCGCGGAATTAAATAACGGCCGTCTTTAATGACTATGGAATCAAGCGTGCGAGGTGGTGTTTTATATAGCAACATCTGACCGCGCACCGGGAAAACATTGGCTCCCGCCGCGTGGCTGCCTAGCAGGCTATTACTCCAGGCGCCCGCGCAGATGATTACCGCGCCGGCTGATATGGTTCCGCTCTTGGTTGATATTTCTGTTACCCGATTCTTCTCGATCAGTAGATGAGTAACCTCGGTATTTTCGCGAACTACGGTTCCGAGCGAACGCACTGATCCGACAAGACTACTAATTAAGCGAGGGTTGCGGACTTGCGCGACCTCGGGAAGCCAAAGCGCTTGAGCTTGCTTCGCCAGCGAGTGAGGAATATCTTCTTCAGTCAGGAGCGTGGCTTGAACATTCTGTGAATCGCACCATGCGCGAGCGCGAATGAAATCGATAGGCGGGAGCATGAGAAGACCGGTTTGCCTGTATTCCGGGCTAATCCCGCTGGCGGCCTGCAATTCATGCACCCACTGCGGATAAAGCGCTCTGCCCATTTCGGTGAGGGCTGTTACGGACTGCGCATAGTCCCACGGGGAGAGCGGAAACAATATTCCACCTCCTGCCCAGGAAGCTTCGCGACCAGATGCGCCGCGATCGATGATCTCGACTGATCCGTTGCCCGCCAGTATTAATTCCCGCGCTGTGGAAAGGCCCAGAGCGCCTGCCCCGACTATAAGAAAATCGGTGTTCCTCAATGGTTTACGATGGTTCACAATACAGCCGCTTGTTCTAACAAAGTGGCCACTTGTCGGATGTGGCGTCACTGTTTCATTTAGTCAGATTACATTGTCGATCATCGAATGAGGGAGCGCCATGAAAAAGATTTCCGGCTTTACATTGATTGAGCTCATGATTGTAGTAGCGATCATCGGCATTCTCGCCGCTATCGCGATTCCTAACTACAACGATCACATCCGGCGCAGCAAGCTTACCGAGGCTCAGTCCACGTTGTCTGATCTGCGCGTAAAAATGGAGCAGTACTATCAGGATAATCGTAGCTACGCCAACGCCGCCGCCTGTGGCGTGGCGATGCCAGTGAGTCCGGCGGTCAAGTATTTCACTTATGCGTGCGTAATCGCTGCAGCTGGTCAGGAGTTCACTGTGACTGCAACAAATTCCGCTACTGGCGGCCTTGGCGCAGCGGGCGCGTATGTGTTCACGATCAATCACAACAATCAGCGTCGGACGACCGCTTTCACCGGCGCCGCGACCATGCCGTTGCAGTGCTGGATTAATACAAAGGGAGGAGCGTGTTAAGCCGTTTCATCAATAAGGGTGGCGAAGGTAAGCCCTGTTAATTTGATTGGTGGAGCTACCAGCGGTTTCTAATAAAAAAGTAAAAACTGATGTGAGCAAATGAGGCGCTAATTTTGCGCCTCATTTGTTTTGTTCCATCGTTTCGATTTTTTCTATCGCCTATGTTTGGTTGTGCCAGAATTGCCATTCGGTGTCTCTGTTGATTGCGCGGGCGTCAAGTATTGGCACGCCATAACTTCATAAAAGGTCAGCCTTTCGCCTTTGAATACGATGGAGCGTGAATTGAAAACAATGCCATTATTTCATCAGTTTCAAGGGTTGTTGACACTCTTAAAATGGTTCCCGCTCATCGTGGTTCTCGCTGGCTGTCCCAAACCGCCCAGCGTCGAAACGCTGATGACTGATGCAAAGCGACTGCAGCAAGGAGGAGACGCAAAAGCGGCAGTTATTCAGCTTAAGAATGTCTTGCAGCAGGAACCCACTCATAGCGAAGCACGTTATTTGCTCGGAAAGATTTATTTACAAGCAGGCGAGGCGTCATCGGCCGAAAAGCAATTCCGCGAGGTCCTGATCGCGAAGTATCAACCTCAGATGGTCTTGCCGATGCTTGCGCAAGCGCTCTTTCAACAGGGGGAATTCCAAAAGTTATTGGACGAAACGCGATCCAGCGATCATGGGGAAGCAGCGTTACAACCGGAAATTTTCAGCCTGCGTGGACATTCCCAGCTCTCCTTAGGGCGCATGGAAGAAGCTGCCGCTTCTTTTGATGAGGCGCTCAAGCGCCAACCTAATTTTGCACATGCTCTCCTCGGAAAGGTCAGACTCTCCATTCAACGTGGAGATGCACATGGAGCGCTCGATCTGGCCAATCGGGCCATCGCCGCCGACCCTCGAAGTATCGATGGATGGCTCATGAAAGGCGATCTTGAGCAGTCTTTCAATCGTCTTGACGCAGCGTCCGCCGCTTACCACAAAGCGCTTGACCTTGATAAAAATGGCATAGCGGCAAACTTTAACCTCGCGTCGATGAATCTAGCTGTTGGTCGCCTGGATGTGGCGAGGAATCATATTGAGGCGATTCGGAAGGCGGCGCCTGATAGCCCCGTGGGTTATTACTTATTGGGGCTCGTTGAGCTTCGTGGAAAGAACTTTGCTGCAGCGGACGCTGCGGCGCAACGGGTTTTGAAGGCGCTTCCAAACCATTTGCCATCCATGGCGTTGTCTGGCTCTGTCGCTTATTCCATCGGAGCCAACGACCAAGCCGAGCGTCAATTGCAAAGCGCGCTTGAGCGGTATCCCAATAGCATCTATTTGCGGAAGTTGTTTGCAGCGACGCTGCTTAAGTCTCGTAAGGTCCAGCAGGCGTTGGATGTGCTGAAGCCCGCA
>DATLHW010000151.1:0-5427 GCA_035539675.1 Burkholderiales bacterium
CCGCCCCTTTCCAAACATTGCGGCTCGGTGAGAAACCAAATGGGACGAGGCGCATCCGGCGATTGATTAGCCAACTTGCCGGCCACTTCATTCGTCCACGCGCGTTCAGGCCGATAATCCGCCTGCGCTTGAAGCGTTAGAACTGCAGCTTCCCCTAAACGCGCCCGTAATCTATCCAGAAGATTCGCATCGTTTTCATCACCATGATCTCCTTGCAACAACGAGAGGGAGCGTGAATCAAGCGGCATAATCTCCACAGTGGATAGAACGATCACCTCCACACGATCAGGAAATTTCTCACGAGACACGCGCTCGCGCCACAACAAGAGCAGATCATCGGCAGTGCGCGTTGGTTTGGATACGTTTAGCACCAAACTCGTCGGCGCCACCGCCTCATGAACAAGATCGAGCTTCAGTCGAGTCACGCCGCAATATCGGCCCGCGAGCCACCCGCACATTTCCTGCGTCAATCGCTTCACGCCAAACAACATTGCCTCCGCATCCCAGACAGGCGCGGGAAGCTCAAGCTTTCCAGAGTAAAGCTCAGGCGAAATGAAAAGCTTTTGCGGGTCGGGAATATCGCCCATCGCCCGCCCGATAATGTCGAGCAAAGCTTGGCCATAACGCCGAGCGACGCCATCTCTGGGCAATGCGAGGCAATCGCCAATAGTCCGCGCGCCTGTCGCCTCAAGCGCTTCAATGGAGCGCGGGAGGTAGTTCAATGCGCGAAGGGAAATTTTTCGTAACGTTCGTTGCATCGTGACCAATTCGGTGATGGCGATGTCATTGCTCGACCGAGCAAGCAACATGGCGCCCGTTGCAGTTGGCGCTGTAGCGATGATCGGGTAATAACCTAAATCGTTTATACCCGCCTTCAGCCGGCTCAACAAAACAGCCAGTCCCCCGAAATAACCGATACAACCGCCAATCTCCAAAAGCACAGCTCCCGTATCCGCGATGCTGCGAGTCGGCGTGAATTGCTCCGCCCATATCGCGATGCCTTGCAAAGCTTGCGCCTCCAAGATTTTGTCTCGTACTTTCACGGTGATGTCGGGACACAAGGCCAGGGCCGCGGCGGCTTCCATGCCGGTTTGTATTCCTTGACGAATCGCCACTCGATTCGCCACGATAATGCGTGGACGATTTCCATCGCTCGCTATCATCAGAGGTTTTGGACTCGCGTCGCCTCGCTCGAAAACTTCGAGGGACAGGCTATGGAATTGCATGCAGGCCCAAAGCATGTTTTAAAAATCCCCGTACAGCCTGCGCTTGCTCAACGTACGTCTTGTACGCCTGAGCTGCTCGGTTCGACTTTGGCTCGGTTTAAACCACACTCATAGAAGAGCGCCAATCGCATTGGCGCAGGCAATCCGCCGCCTCGACGTTTCAGAATCCGCACGCCGAGCTGCCCCTCCTCCGGAAACAAATGTAGTCGCAACGCAGCCCAGCTAGAACCGATCTGGCTTGCAGCCGGTCGAAAGACGATGGCCAATCCCTTTCCTTCATTGGCGGCAAGTTGCAAACGCCGCATGTGTTTTTCTTCGACATGCGCCAGCCAGATCAAGGCCGCGCCGCATGCACGGCTGCGTAGCGCTTGCTCGAATGCCCAGAGGCGCTCTTTCTGATCCGCCGTGTGGATTAGCGTTGTCTGAGCGGGATCAAGTCCATGCTGCAACAACGCCGGCGGATAAGGCATGTAGGGCGGCGAAACGATGACAATACTTTTACCCTCGGCCAGCGCTTGCTTAAGCGCTGGGAAAAATAACTGCATCTCGCCAATTCCTGGCCGCTCAAGCATTACTTCGATAAGCGAATCCAATTGCCAGCCGCCTCCGGGCAATTGGCTATCAAGGGCGGCAAAACTTGTGGGGACCGTCGCAACCGGGGACGCCAGTTGATCGCCGCGCCAGAGAAGAGCGGATTGGAAAAGATTTTGTAGCGGCGTCGACATTGGTTGAATTAGGAATAGGCGGCATTGAGATCGTTGATGGGATTTTGGCTTATCCTATCGAACGATCGTTCTACGGTCAACTCTTAATCGAACCAGCCTCCCCCAACCGAATCGAAGCGGAAATACCGCGACTATTCGCGCAACCCGCGTAGGGTCAAATTTCCGGCGTAATCGCCACCTCCACATGCTTGAACGCTGGCGTCCGCGATTTCGGATCGCTCGCGCGCGGCGTTAACACATTCGCCTCGGGGTAATACATCGCGGCGTTACCTGGCCGAATATCAATTTCCCTCACACGAATACCTGACAACACGCCAGCGGCGCTCTTCACTGTCACCAGTTGATCAATGGCCAACCCCAGCCGTTCCCTATCCGAGCGATGAAGGAGAATTACGTCTCGGCGGTCCTGCCCCCGATAAAGATCCTCGTCTTCGTACACCACGGTGTTGAACTGGCCTTCAGACCGGATGGTCATCAACCGCAGTTGATTGCTGGCGTGCATCGCCAGCGTTGGAATTGGTACGGCGTGCAGGTTTGCTTTGCCGCTAGGCGTTGAAAACTGTGGCTTGTGCAGAATTCGACCCGCCACGGTGAACTCCTCGCGAGTTTCATCAACGCGACCAATGGCGCCGTAACCCGGCGTCACCTCGGCGATCAATTGACGAATGCGGCTGTGATCGACGAGCGCATTCCAGTCCAGCGCGGAGGTCGCTCCCAATACGCGACTCGCAATCGCTGAGATGATTGCAACCTCCGAACGCGGCCCTTCCAGGCGAACCGGCCCGCCATCGCTGAGTCGCACAAGGCTGAACATCGATTCCTGCGTTGTCGCTTGCGCTTCCTCGTCGCGTGCGCGAACCGGGAGAATTAACGTTTCGCGACCACGCCCCCACGCGTGACCAGTGTTCAGCGTGGTGTTGAGATAAACCGTGAAGTCGATTTGGCCAAGCGCCTGTGTTGCGAATTGACTATCGGGATTGGAGCCGAAGAGATTTCCGCCCAAGCACCAAGCGAAACGAAATTGGCCAGCGGCCGCCTGCTCCATGCTACCTAACGTATCCAGCCCAGGCGCTTTCGGGAAGGCGACGCCAAGCTTCGCTTCAAGTCGCGCAAGCATCTCGCTCTTCAGTTCAGGCACGGCGCCAATTGAGCCCATACCTTGAATGTTGCTGTGGCCCCGCAACGGCATTAATCCCGCGCCGGGACGGCCAACCATGCCACGCATCAGCGCCACATTAGCGATTGCAAGAACCGTATCGACGCCATGCGCATGATGGGTAACGCCCATTGCCCAACAAAACACCGCACGCTTCGACTGCGCATACCACTCCGCCGCCTGCTCCATTTCAGTTTGAGTCACTCCGGATTCATGCGTTAACTCATCCCAGGAAAACGCATCAAGCCGATCTCGCAACGTCGGCCAGCCTTCGCAGTGACCTTCGACAAATGCCGTATCGACAGCGCCGCGAGCAAGCAACGTCTTGGCCATTCCATACAGGAACGCGATATCGCCGCCGATATGCGGTTGCACGTAAAGGTCAGCGATTTTCGTACCGAACAAAAGACTGCGGGCATCGGATGGAATGCGGAAGTTGACCAAGCCAACTTCTTTCAGCGGATTAACGACAACGACTTTGCCGCCGCTTCGCTTGATGTGCTGAATTGTATGCAGCAAACGCGGATGATTGGATGGCGGATTGGCGCCGATGATGAAAAGCAAATCCGCCTGCTCCACATCGGCAAGCGTTAATGTCGCGGTCCCTGTGCCGATCGCTCGGGATAGCCCGACCGACGACGCCTGATGGCAATAGTACGAACAATTGTTAACGTTGTTCGTGCCATAACAACGCGCGAAGAGTTGCAGCAGGAAGCCTGCTTCGTTCGATGAGCGCCCGCTGAAATAGAAAAAACTTTCATCTGGTTTCGTGGCGCGCAATTTCCCGGCCACTCGATCGAGAGCCTCGTCCCAGGAAATTATTCGATAGTGGGTATCGTCAGGCCCTGTATAAACAGGATCGGCGAGACGGCCCATAGCCTCCAATTCGCGCGATGAAAACGCCTTGAGCTCCGCAAGCGAATAACGCTGGAAAAAATCGGCGCGGATGGCGCCCTGCATATCGGCAGCCATCGCTTGAATGGATTTCTTGCACACCGATGGAAAGCGGCCAATCTCATTCGTCATGCCGCCGCGCTGACCACCCATCCCCAGACCGCACGTCTTGCAAGCATTGTTTGAATTCAGCGCCTGCCACATCTTCCTGACGCCGCCTGCTTCATGGGCTTTCTTCAAGCTATAAGTAATGGCGGACCAACCGCCAGCGGACTTTTTCATTGAATGGTTCTTTCCATTAAACGAAGCTTTGACCTGGATACAGCGCTTACATTACCAGCATAGCGGCGCGAAGCCCCAAATGCGCCATTGAGGACGGAGCGCTGCTCGCCCGATCCAGAGAATGACAAAAAACATGAATGATCGCATAGGCAGTCCGTAGTCTATCGCCGGTTTCCGTTCCACAGCATGCGGCGCTTATCAGCGATCGGGAAGAATGGAGTTTATTGACCGCTTACTTTCCCGGTGTCGGATATGCAGAGGTCCTTCGCCTTCTAGTGAGTACGCCCGGCCGGGCGCACCAAAAAAATATGGGCGACAAGCGCCCATATTTTTAAACTTAATAACTTCGAGATCACCTATACAGCGACGCTATTTAATTCACGCAATCGCTGTAGCAAGCGCCGCCCCTATCTCTAAGCCAGAGTGCAACTAAGAGATAGGGGCAAAGTAGACGCCTTATAAGGTCCTCAAGAAGGTCAAGACGTCTTCACGATCTTGCTTTGAAAGGCCTTCGAAAAGACTACGGCTCTTCGCAGCTTCACCATCGTGCCAGAGAATCGCCTCCAACAACGTGCGTGCACGGCCATCATGCAGGTAACGCACTCTTGATACCGGGCCATGCCCCATATCAGGACCGTCCATTTCCGCTTGAGTTTCCGCGGTAAACGGCAACAAGCCTAAGCCCCATAACGGCGGGGTACGCCAGTCTTGAGGTCGAGCATTGCCTTGGGTCAAGTTATCAGCCAATCCAGGTCCCATATCGTGCAACAACAGATCGGAATAGGGACGAATGACTTGATTACGCAACTCGGCAAACGGATGGTTGTTACCCGTCTTCAACTCGGGCTTATGACATGCCGCGCAATTCAACTGAGCGAAGATTTTTGAACCGCGCGCCACCACATCGGGTTTAGCATCTTTATATGAATAAGGTATGCGTTTATTGGTTCCCTCCCATTGCGTAGGCACACTGCGCTGGGCTGGCACACCTAGCAGGGCCACGTAATCGCTTAACTTAATTAATTCGCTAGCGGTTACACCTGCTGTCGTTTGCGCTGCCGATGTACAGACGCTTGAGGTCGGGTCCTTTTGGCAGTCGCGTGTTTTGTAGACTGGCGTGGTAACGCCCATGTCTAACATTAAC
>DATLHW010000152.1:0-6463 GCA_035539675.1 Burkholderiales bacterium
AATGGCATGTACATTCCCAACATCCCAATTACGCTAAATAGCTTCACTCTTGATACAAACACTTGCTTGGGAACCGGCTCAATCACCATTGGACCGAACCCTCCTAAGCCGCACGTATTCATGCTGACCAGTCAAGGTAAAGAAATTCACATCATTGACGCCTCGGGCGCCCACACCAGCCTGGGAATCGCGAAAAAGATGTAAACGCTAAACCAGCCTCTTTGAGGTTGTGAGGTGTTTCTTCGAACAGGGCCGCATTTTGCGGCCCTGTTTTTTTGCCTTACGCATTACCTAATACCAATCCCAAACGAAGGATGCGTCTCCACCCCCTCCAAGTAATCCGGAAAACCATCTACAGTTATAGATATGGCTATCCGTTCGACAACTTCTTCGCATTTTTCAGGTTATATGGGCGCCCTGATACTTGGGATCAGCTTCGGCGCCTTCATCTGGTTGATAGGAGAATCCGATCTTCGCTGGGTCGTTTACTCCACCATAGGCGTCATCTCCCTATTCATTTTTCTGGTTGTTCCCAATAAAGAAAGGCTGCTCGTCGCCGTTTTCTTTCTTAGCCTGCAAATCGACGTCTATCTGCGTTTTTTTTACGGCATGGCCGGAAGCCGAGAAGGATTGGCGATACCGCTAGTGGCTATCGCCGGCGTCGCCGTGATTTTGTGGACCGCCATCAGCGCGGGCAAAGAAGGGTTGAAGTCCTTCGAGTGGGCGGGATCATTAAAGATTCCCATCATCGCGCTCCTTGGCACTACCGCGCTCGCCCTTACCACCACGACAGAGCTATTCATCGGCGTTTCAAAACTATTGCAAGAATTGATGCTTTGCTTCGTCTATTTTATGGCGTTTAACCTGACGCGGTCGGAACAGGATTTGGAGAAGATCGTTAAACTATTGTTCGTCACCTTGGGCGTGCAGACGATCATCTATATCATTCAGAGCGCGCTCGATATGTCGTTCACCTTGGTGGGCGAAGTCATTCCCCAAGGCGAGGTGGCTCGACCAGGAGGCACAGTCAGCTCTAATCCGGCCGGCTTCACGAGTTTCATCATGCCGCCATTAATGATCGCCCTAGCGCTATTCATGGCGAATCGACAACCTTTCCGCACGCCGTTGCTATGGCTTCTGGTCCTAGGCGGCTGCGCCGCCGTGGGACTTTCCTATACCCGCGCGGCTTGGGCGGGATTGATGCTTGGCTTCACCATTGTATGTCTGCTGTTGCTGCGCTATCGCCTTCTCAGAATTAGAAGAACCGTCGCCATCATCATCGCCTTGGCAGTTGCCGCGTCTATCCTTGTGCCAACAATGATGATGCGAGTCGACAAGGATTATGGCGAGGGAGATGCATGGAGCGAACGCCTAGGGCTTATTAGAATCGCCCTCGATATTATTTCCGCCCATCCGCTGACAGGAATCGGCCCTGGTTCGTACGGTTACATATTCAAGAGCTTCGTTCTTCACCTTCCCGACCAATGGCTATACACAGTGCACAACGAATTCTTGCTAAGGGCCGCCGAGAATGGCGTTCCGGGCGCGATCGCTTTTGCACTGGTGATTCTATTCGGACTACGTCTCGCTTGGCGCCTGTCCCGTGTGAGCGCGCTGAGCGTTCGTCTCGTCGCGATAGGCTGGATAGCGGGCCTATCGGCGTTGATATGGCAAATGTCCTGGGTGCCTTGGACGGGATTTTCCTACAACGCCATGATGTGGCTGATGCTCGGCGTGATGGATGGCGCGGATAGGGTCTTAAGAACTCGCTCAAGAACTGTCACAACTGGCCCAATTTTGCGGAGAGGAGCGGACGCATACACGGGAGTACGTATACCGCCGAAGCTGCAAAATTAAGTTACGCAAGCCTGCCGAACAGCTTCACGCTGGCGTTTCCCGGGAGTGCGTCCGCACGCACCGGAAATAACTTCGACGTCATCGGAATTGCCTGACGGCGCCGCCGGGGCAGTGAACATTGATGCACGACTATCGACCAGCCAGATCGAGCCCGACCTGCCTGCCGCTCCCGGCGCTCGCATTCGCTTGGCCATTCGCCATTTCCGTATTGGCCCAAGGTCCAATAGACGACCGATTAGGGGCATGGCAACGTTGAACTTGCCGGTCATACTCCCAAGCTGCTGTATCTCGCCGACACTCCCGACGTGGCATCCATAGCGGAAATGGCAAGACGGCGCTGCACGATCTGTTAGCCGGTGATGGCGATGACGTCGGCAAGCCGCATAGCGAGGGTACTCAACGTGGACTTGACGCCGATTTTCGGCGTGTGCAACTGACGACATGAAGGACGAAGCGATGAACAATGCTACACGCTGCAAGAAGTGGGTTTCCATACTGATCGGCGGTGCGATGGCCCTAACCGTCCCCGGCTCGCTGCTCGCCCGCGATCCCGGCGTCAATCAACCTGGCGCGGCCGGAAACGTCAGAGGCGTGGCTCCCGGTCGAGACCCCGGCATTAATCAACCTGGCGCAGCCGGAAACGTCGGCGGCGCGGCTCCCTGCCGGGATCCTGGCGTGAATCAACCCGGCGCAGCCGGAAATGTCGGGGGTGCGGTTCCCTGTTGGGACCCCGGCATCAATCAACCCGGCGCAGCCGGAAACGTCGGACGCACGGTTCCGGGCAGGGATCCTGGCATCAACCAGCCGGGCGCAGTTGGCAATCGAGGGGGCGTCGGTCGGTAATCGTGTCTTTTTGGCCGCTACGCCTACAGCTTGCTTGAAACTTCGCCTTAGGACTTGTTTTCGTCTGGCGTCATTGTTCGTCGTTGCCATAGCGTGAACTCTGCCCCCTCCTCACGTCTAACTAGACGAAAAATCCATCCATTTCTTTCCTGCCAACTCAACTTGACTGAGTACTAAAGTTCGCGCCGCCTGGGACGATTTGTGTAAGCCCTAAAAAGCTTTCGGATTGTCTAACTTTTCGCCTTGCGACGTAGAAGCGCATTGGCGGCGTTTTCCGCAAACTGCCCCGCTTCCTCGATATAACCCTGAACCGTGCCGTCATGACGCCAGCCACCCTGCCGCTTGATGTCGCGCGGATCAGCGCCGGCACGATACGCGCTCGTCGCCATCCCTCGACGCAGGCTGTGGCTCGACAGGAGCGGCGCATACTCCAACTCCACCATTTTCGCGCATGTATTCAGGATTGCATTCACGCTGCCAGCGTGTAGCGATTCGGCGCCGATCTCATTCCACTTGTTAATTGACCGAAACAACGGGCCTGAAACGATGCCGGCCGCATCGAGCCAAGTACGCAGAGCCGTGGCCGGACAACACAAACCGTCGCCAAAGGGAATTGCCTTGACGATCCCTTCGCCCTGCTGGTCAGTCTTAGAGCGCGGCAAAGTGATGACGATGCCTTCCGTTTCCCAAGCGACGTGCGCGACATCGAGGCTCACGATCTCACTACGTCGGTAACCGCCGAAAAAGCCGACTTGTAGCAGCGCATTGTCGCGCTTGGATTTCAGCGTGTCGAGACTAGCCAAATGCGCACTGATCCGCTCGAGATCCTCCACCGGCAAGGCCTTCGCTTTCTTCTTCGGCTTACCATGCGCGCGCGCAATGCCAGCGAGCGTCTTGCGGACCGTGGACGTCGAAGTGGGATCACTAAATCCTTGGGAAAGGTGCCATTGAGACAAGGCTGTAAGACGCAGCGCCAACGTGCGTGGATTCAACGATGCGGCATACATCAGGAGATAGCGAATGATCGAGGTCTCGTCGCATGGCAATGCGCCGCCCCATGCGAGGAAATGCCGGACCGATGATCGATAGGCGCGGCGGGTGTTGTCCGAAGTGGCGGCGGCCAGAAACGCGCGATGCTGCGCCGCCAGGTCGGCATTAACAAATGTACCACCGTTACGGATATCGACTTTTCCGTCCAGAACGGAATTAAGTGGGCGGTTAGAGGCAGGGATTTTCTTGGGCATGCTGTGTCGGTCAATTTTGGCCATGTACCGAGGAGTACGCAGCATATCACTCCAGCAATCAACATAACACGCGATAACATATATTATCGCGTGCCATTATTTGAAATAATCAATTCAATTCCTTTCGTTATTTATCGTATTATTACGTATCATGTATTACGTTATTTTTCTTAAGGAGACGTAATGGCGCGCGCAGGCATTCTGTATTCTGATGTCGCCCGAGCGGCGACCAAATTGGTCGAGGATGGCAGGAACCCGACCGTCGATAGCGTCCGCGAAGCCATGGGCGCCACCGGCAGCAAGAGCACAATCGCGCCATTCCTCAAACGTTGGAAGGCCGAGCAGCAAGACACGATCGCCACCGCCGAAGCAGGTTTACCGGCGTCGCTGCTGGACGCCGTCAAGGGCTTGCATCAGCACATGCATGCCGAATGCGCGCAGCAACTCGAAAAGTCGCAACGGCGACAAGCTGAAGAATTACATGCTGCGGCGGAACGCGAGCAGCAACTATCTACAGAGCGCCAAGCGGCAATCGCCGCAAATGACGCACTGACTGAGGATCTGACGCGCATACGGGAAGCGCTTGCCCAGCTACAAGCGGCGCACCAAGCTCAGAGCCTGAGCCTAGCCACTGCTCAGGCGGAGAATGTCGGACTACAGCAACGGCTTGCCGATCGCGCAGCCGAAGTGGCAACCCTCGATCACCAGTTGTCGCAGGCGCGCGCCCAGTTCGAGCATTACCAGGAAGCGGCTGCGGCCCAGCGTTCCGAAGAACGACAAGCGGCTGATCAACGTATTGCCCGCCTCGACCACGATCTGGTTGCCGCCAATCGCCAAATCGCCGCTCAACATTCGACGCTTGTGCAGCAGGAGGCGCGCATTACCCATCTTGTGACTGAACAAACGCATTTGCAGCAGGCGTTGCGCATCGCGCAGGAAGATCTGGCGACGGCGCGCTTGGCGAGAGACCGCTTTTCCGAGAAGCTCGAAGAGGCGATGACGGAGCGAGAAAACCTGATCACGCAGCTTTCGACCAGGCAGCAGCAGTTGACTGACTCTCGCATCGCTCTCGCGGCGCAAGAGCGCGAATCAGTGATGCTGGCCGAGCAAGTAAAGCGAGTAGAAACACGAGTCGATCGACTCACCGAGGAAAAACTTTCCTGGATGCAGGAGCGCGCTGCGATGGAGCAGAGACTGCGGATTGCCGAACAACAACCTCCCGTTGCGCCAGAACGTTGACGGTTCACAGGTGTAGCTGTGGCGAACCGAAAACATAAATCAGCGGGGCCGATAACATCTGCCGTTTCTGGACCAGATTCATTAAGAATATCCGATCGTCTCGGCCTACATTCCGTGAGAACTTGCGACACGAGGTCGCTTGAAGAGTTATCTCTACGAAGATGGTGGGGACCACCCGTGTCACCGGGTGAATCTAGGAGCATGAATCAAGAGCTGCTTTGACAATGAAACGAAGACGGCTGGTAAACAGTTTGGCAGGCCCCCAACGCTCAATGCGGAGAAACGTGCCGCAGTCGTTGAGCGATTGGATGCCGGCGCGAGCATTGCCGAGATCGCGCGGGAATTTAAGACAAGCCAGCAAACGATCATGCGGATAAGAGAATCCGTTTTTGGGCAATGAAAAATGAAAGAGGTATATAGCTGCAAAAAGTAGCTTAGGATAATAATGATAGTTTGGGTTTACGCCTCCTGGAGAAAATAAAATGGATGACGATGTTAGGATGGATTTATCAGTCGAAGCGCCAAACAAGGGAAAAGGGAAAGCAAAAGGCGATGACATCCTAAATCCACAACCGGATCCCGACATTCAGCAACTGTTCGATGAAAAACCCGCTCTGACCGTACGCGAATTCTTTAGTCACATGGGGGACAAAATAAAGCAAGGCGAAATAAGCAAACCAAGACTGGAAAGAAAACGACTAGGTAGAGATTCACATCAAAGCTCTAAACCAATTGAAGCATATCTTGAGCGCCATGCGGATGAAGGGCTTACTCTCGTAAAAATGGCGCAAGATCTCGCCACGCTAGGCAGGCATGCGCAGCAAGCAATTGCTGAAAGAGAAAAGGACAAGCACAAGATAAAGGACGCTTTTAATTATCTTCGTCTCTATGCTTTCACTATTGGTCCGCAAGAACTCGTGCTGCAGAAAGATCCAGCCGCCAGTCTGCCTTTTATCATGGCGCTGGGACGCTATGGCGAATCTTTAGCTATGGATGGGACGCCTTTTCGTTTTGATCCGAATACCTTCATCGTGGAAGAGTCTCTTCGGACAAAAGTCGCGAAACCGCTTCTGACTATGATGATGGAGCGATCAAGCCACGTAGTTCCATTGCTATGCGAGTTTAGGCGCGCGGTATTGCCTTATGAATTAGATCGCCAATATACCGACCTAGACTTCTACAAAAATCTAGGACCTTATCAGAAAAATTTATCAGAAAATCTTTTTGCCCTTATGGGCACCGTACTAATTGCGAAGGGCGCTTCGTGGGAGGACTATGAG
>DATLHW010000153.1:0-3260 GCA_035539675.1 Burkholderiales bacterium
AATTCCTGGCCCGGTTTCCACGATTCAACCTTGAATGCGCCGCCGCCGGCTGTATTGCTCTTGAGCCAGGCGCCCGCCCACGGATCCTCTGCGGTCGCGTATTTTTTCGCGAGTTCGGAATTGTAGATCGAGGGCACGGGCACGCCGACATCAGGTAAGGACAGTTTGTCCTGGCGAACGAAGTCGATGCGGAAGGTTTGTTCATCGACCGCGACGAATTGCTCGGGTTTCTCCAGCGATCCGGCTTTCATCTGAAACATCGGGAATCCACCCATGGCCAGCGCGCGGTCGAAGGACCATTTCACATCTTTGGCGGTGACCGGTGTCCCATCATGAAACTTCGCGTTCTTGCGCAGTTTGAACGTGACGGACATGCCGTCCTTGGCGACGCTCCAGCTTTCCGCGAGTTCCGGTTCGAGCTTGGTGTAATCATAGGAAACCACACCATTCGGCAGCGTCTTCTTGCCGTAGGTGATCAGGCGGTCGTAACAATTCCAGGCGACGCCATAAGCCGGACGGTTGGCTCCGACGCCTTGGATATCCAAACTGTTAGGGCCGGTTTCATTGGCGACGATCAGCGTTTCCTGGCGTTTGCTTTGCGCGAGCACGGAGGTCATCGGTAGGCATATTGCGACGGTGGCGCAGATTGCTAGCGTGATTCGTTTTATGGTCATTGCTTTCCCTGACAAGTTGGCTAAGTTTGATGACTGCTCTTTAAAACCGATACGTATCTGTGACTGATGAAAAGGCGAGCATCGAAGGCGCGCTTTTTCCCATCACGCCGCTTTTTCCCGATACGCTCGCCATCCTCCAAACTCTGTAATGTCTTCCGCGCCTTCAATGGCCCACGGCTCGCAGATAAAGCCCTTTACCGTTTCGCCGCTCGCAAGTTGCAGCGCGCCGATGCCTAAAGGGCTGGGAATCGTGGCGACGAAGCCGCCAAAGTGACGCAGGGGCATTTCCCATACTTCCACTTCGATCGATGCGCCGTCCCTCGGTGTTCGCACCAACCCCGGCTTTGGCGGCGTGGTCCCAGGCAATGCGAATAAACGATAAGCGGCCGCTGTCTTTGTTGTAGCGAGAAGGCGAGCGCTGCGCTCGGTGAGTTGGGTGTTGAGCGGCTGACCGGTGAGGTGCGCGCCGACCACCGCGATTTTTATGACGGGTTCTGTGCTTCGAAGCGGCGCCAGCCCGCCGTGGGATTTCGGATGCGTCGTGGTCATGCCAAGGCGTTTATGCAACACCGCCTGGATCTTTATCGCGAAGTCGGCAAGCCGATGGTCGCTACCTGCGGGGCCGATCAATGTGACGCCGCAGGGTAGTCCGTCACTGCGGAAGCCGGCGGGAAGAGACAGCGCGCACATGTCCAGCAAGTTACAAAAATTAGTGTAGTAACCGAGATTGGCGTTGAGGGTGATTGGTTCGCGTCGCACGTCTTCGATGGTGTAAATCGTCGGCGCGGTGGGTACGACAAGAATGTCTACGGATGCCAGCGCGCGTTCTGCATCCTTGCGTAGTTCGGCGAGGCGATAGGCGTCGTTGAAGGCGTCGATGGCGTTATGGTTTTCGGCGTTCGCGATGATGTCGCGGACTGTAATATCCATCTCTCCTGGACGGTCGAAAAAATCGCCGATGGCTGCTCGCCGCTCAGCGACCCACGCGCCTTGGTACAAGAGCTCGGCGGCTTCGCGGAATGGCGTATAGGAAACCGTCGCGATGCTGTCGACGCAAATTTGCTCCTTTAGCATATCCAGCGCGCGCTGGAATGAATCGCTCGCCAGATGATCGCCAAAGAATTCAAGCGAGTCGGGAACGCCTAGACGCACAGGGCGCCTTAGCGGGCCAAGTTGGAGAACATCGTGCGAGTAAGCGTCCGAATCGTCTTTGCCCGCGATTACGTTAAGCACAGTCCAGGCGTCTTGCACGTCGAGCGCAAAAATGGAAACGCAGTCCAACGACTTGCAGGCGGGAAACACGCCGGCGTTGCTGACCAGCCCACGTGTTGGCTTGACGCCGACTAGATTGCAGAAACCTGCGGGCACGCGGCCTGAGCCGGCAGTGTCTGTACCGAGCGAAAAAGCGACCAGCCCGCGTGCGGTGGCCGCCGCCGACCCGGAACTGGACCCACCGGAAATATAGTGTGCGTTGAATGGATTGCGTACCTCGCCATAAGGAGAGCGGACGCCCACCAAACCCGTGGCGAATTGATCCAGATTGGTTTTGCCGATGAGAATGGCGCCAGCCGCCTCCAGCCGTTTGACCGCAGTCGCCGATTCCTGCGGCGCAAACGAAAAACCGGGGCAGGCCACGGTCGTGCGCAAGGGTAGGGCGTCAATATTGTCCTTTACCGCGAATGGAACGCCGAGTAGCGGCATGTCGACGAATGCTGTTTCTCCTTTTATTTCCAGCAAGCACTGCAATTCATCAGCTTTGGCCAAAAGCTCTTTTTCTCCAACGCGGGAAATCCAGATCGCGCCGTCATTGCAAGCGTTAATTCGCGATAGCGTTTCCCGCACGACATCAATCGGTCGAAAACTACCTGCTCGATAACCACTGGTAAGAGCGGAAATCGTTAGAGCGGTTGGAATGTCTGGCATGTGCGCAATCTTGTGTACAAGAAGGTGCGCAAGATTAAGCGAGAGTCATGCCAGTCGGCATGGAACAATATGATTTCAATTATATTATTGATTAATAATGAATTGTATTTTTGAGGTCACTTTTGATGATCGAAGTGATTCGCACTGCGAATGGGCGAATGGGGCAAATGGCGCTCTCGGATGGGGCGGATTACCCCTTCTTTCTCGTTAGAGCCTGTTCGAGATCTTTTCGGGCTTGCGCGAGCGGTTATTTGAGCGCAGGGCATACCCAAAGGGCACAAGAGGCGCGACGACGCAGCAGGGTCATTCTCCTGTAAGGAGGAGCAACGCCGCCATGTGCTCAAATAACCACTCGCCCTTCGGGTTGAGGATAAAAAATGCGATTGCGTCAGCAAAACAAAAGGCCCTAGCGTTCGCCCCCTCTCCCGCGCGCGGGAGAGGGTTGGGGAGAGGGCTGCTCGTCGCTTATTTGGAATAGCCAAACCGCGCTCCTCACGCCTAGCACTCGCACTTTTTTATCCTCAACGCAAGCCCGAAAAGATCTCGAATAGGCTCTAAGGCAAAGTTTCGAGCAAGCCGTAGGCGCAGCGACCCAAAAGACGCGACTTAATGGCATTAGATGCACGAAGACGTAGGCAGTAACTTTTCAGACCGCTTCTAAGG
>DATLHW010000154.1:0-5155 GCA_035539675.1 Burkholderiales bacterium
TGCGTTGGCGGTCCGGGTTGGCCGACTTTCTTGGCATAAACAATCGATATCGGGATTAAACTTTTTAAGATATTGGCACTCTCAAACAACGAGTGCTAATATTTCAGCGAAAGGAGTACACCCATATGACAGCTTTAAACCTTCCCGTCCCTGTTGCGAGTAGCCTCGAAAGCTACATCGCCTCGGTCCACAGCATCCCCATGCTGAGCGCCGAACGTGAAATGGAACTGGGCAAGCGGCTGAAATATGAGAGCGATCTGGATGCAGCTCGTGAACTTGTGCTTTCGCATTTGCGTCTGGTCGTCTCGGTCGCTCGCAATTATCTCGGCTATGGCCTTCCGCACGCGGACTTGATCCAGGAGGGGAACATTGGCTTGATGAAGGCGGTAAAACGCTTTGACCCTGATCGCGGCGTTCGCCTCGTGTCCTTTGCGGTGCATTGGATTAAGGCGGAAATCCATGAATTCATTCTGAAAAACTGGCGGATGGTGAAGATTGCGACCACAAAATCGCAACGCAAGCTTTTCTTCAACCTCCGCAGTATGAAAACCAGCTTGAACACCTTAAGCGCAAACGAGGTAAAGGATATGGCCAATACCTTGGGTGTAAAACCTGAGGAAGTGGTCGAGATGGAGACCCGGTTGCAGGGGCAAGATATACCGCTGCAAGCGCAGACAGACGATAACGAAGACTGGGTAAGCCCCATCGCATACCTGACCGATCCAGAGGCGGAACCGTCGCGTTTGTTAGAAGCCAAGCAGTCGGAAAAACATGGAGCGGGTGGGCTGGAAGCCGCATTGCATTTTCTGGATCCGCGAAGCCGACGGATTATCGAGGCCCGCTGGTTACAAGACGACGGCGGCGCCACTCTGCATGATCTGGCCGACGAATTTGGCGTATCCGCGGAACGGATTCGGCAGATTGAAGTAAAGGCGATGCAGAAATTACGCGGCGCGCTAAACCCAGAGAGTTAAACGCTTTTATTCTCTTCGCGGTCGCGAACACTCTCGCTGACCACTTTAAAGGGCTGACGTTTTCGTCGGCCCTTTTGTTTTGTGTCGGACATTTTGACAGCGCGTCGCGCAAATTGAGGGAAAGAGTCCTCAATCAGAAAATCACTCCCTCTAAATCAATAAATTGAAACCTCATCCGTGAGCAGGTGCGAAACTTGCTCAGCGAGGCAGGGCGCTTTTAAACGCTCTTTTCTAAATAAAACTATCCAAGGAATAATCAAAAATGAATGCAATGAAATTCTCGGTCACATTGACATTAGCTCTGACCGCAGCCGCAATGGCGCCCGCCCCAACCTACGCTGTGCCTGTCGGACTTGAATTGGCTCTTTTGGTGGATGTGTCCAGTTCCGTAAGCGCTACTGAGTTCAACTTACAAAAAACGGGTTACGTTAACGCGTTCAGCAATACGTCCCTGCAAAACGCAATTCAAGCAATAGGCGGAATCGCCGTAACTTATATTCAGTGGTCAGGCAGCACACAGCAGCAACAATCCGTCGGCTGGACTTTGATCAACGATCCAACATCAGCCTTAGCCTTCGCGAGCGCCATCGGCAACGCGCCTCGCCCATTTAGCGGCGGCACAGCGCCAGCATCAGCCATCGATTTCGCCGCACCGCTTTTCTTCAATAATGGGTTCGAAGGACAACGTTCGATCATTGATTTCTCAACCGATGGTGGTGGTCAAACCACCGGCTCCGAAACGCTTGCCGCTCGGAACGCCGCTCTCAGCTCTGGGATCACGTCAATCAACGGTATCGTGATTAGCGAGCTTGATTCGGTGACCAACTTTTATACAAACAATGCGGTGGGTGGTCAGAATGCCTTCTTGCTTCAAGTCGATGACTTTTCCGAATTCCAGGGTGGCATTTTGGAAAAGCTTGGACGGGAAACGGCGTGTGGCGGCCGCGATCAATTGGCATGTGCGGTACCCCTGCCTGGCAGTATGCCGCTTATGGCTCTGGGGTTAGTCGGACTCGTCGCGGCACTTCGGCGACGGTTTAACTAAAAGCTTTAAGAAAATTGAACCATGGAGCGCGCACAGCTAAACGGCACGCTCCATGCGTCTAAACCCTTTGCGTTCGATCTAAATCAATAATCTGCGCAAATCGGCCGTTATCTTCTCTGGGGCCATCCCGTAGTTAATGAATAAACGGAGCCGACCTTTTGTATCGAATACGAGCGTGCCGGCAGTATGGTCAATTGAATAATTGCCTGGACTAGCGCCGGGCCTTTCTTCATAGAAGACGCGAAAATCCTTCGCTGTTTTGCGGGTCGCTGCTTCATCACCATACAAACCTAGGAAACCGGGATTAAACGCGGGCACATATTGAGCCAGCACCTCCGGCGTGTCGCGCTTTGGATCCAACGTCACAAACAGCACCTGCACCCGTTCGCCATCTCGCCCTAGATCCCTGATGACCTTAGCCGCATCCGTCAATGTAGTCGGACAAACGTCAGGACAATGCGTAAAACCAAAGAAAAGCAGGACAGCCTTGCCTTTGAAGTCATCTAACGTACGCACCCGCCCAGCATGATCCGTTAGCTGGAAATTACTCGCATAATCGGCGCCGGTTATATCAATGGCGTTAAACCCGCTCGGGGGATTGGATTTAACCCAATCACAACCTGACACAGCCAAGGTAAATAGCGCAAAAAAGTAGATCAACCCACGATTGAACATCATGCCGATAGCTCTTCAAGCCGTGAATGAGTCTTCATCGAGCGACGATTAAAAGTGGAAATAATGATCCACCAACAATGCCGCGAAAAGCAGCGTGAGATAGACGATGGAGTAGCCAAAGGTTTTGCGCGCCAAGTTATCGCTAT
Source organism: Burkholderiales bacterium (assembly GCA_035539675.1). Lineage (GTDB taxonomy): Bacteria > Pseudomonadota > Gammaproteobacteria > Burkholderiales > DATLHW01 > DATLHW01. The sequence continues at coordinate 2,841 of DATLHW010000154.1, forward strand.
AGTCGCGGTAAATACGGATGGCGAAATACAGGAAAACGCCGTCCAGCACTAATGCGGACGCAAGATAAATAAGGCCTGTCATTCGGGTGGCCATTGGGAGCAACGTCACCGCCGCCAGAATGATCGTGTACAGCAACACCGAAAGCCGCGTGTACTTCTCGCCATGCGTTACAGGCAACATGGGCACGCCAGCCTTGGCGTATTCGTTTCTACGGTAAAGAGCCAACGCCCAAAAATGCGGCGGAGTCCAGGCGAAAATTATCAAAAACAACAGCAGCGCATCATGTGACACCTGCCCTGTCACCGCAGCCCATCCCAATACCGGCGGCATGGCGCCGGAGGCCCCGCCGATGACAATGTTTTGCGGCGTCGCCGGTTTCAAGATTACCGTGTAGACAACGGCATACCCAACAAACGTGGCGAGGGTCAGCCACATCGTTAGCGTATTCACATACGTTGCAAGCAAGACCAACCCTGCGCCGCCAACGATGGATGCAAGCGATAACGTTTGCACCGATGTAATACTTCCGCGGACTGTCGGGCGAGCGCGAGTCCGGGCCATCTTAGCGTCGATATGTTGCTCAACCAAACAATTGATGGCGGCGGCGGCGCCAGCCACAAGAGCGATGCCTAGCGTGGCGGGGATCAGGATTTGCCAAGGGACCATAGCCGGCGTCGCCAGAAACATGCCGATTACCGCAGTGAAAACGATAAGCGATACAACCCGAGGCTTGGTCAATTGAAAAAACTGCGCCCATACATTGCCGGGAGGTTGAATAACAAGGCTGTCTTGCATGTCAGATACGTTTGCCATGATTACGTCTTAAACCTGAATTGAAGCCATCGCGCGCGATGGCTCGATGACGGAGTGTTGTGCGCCGCTCGGTACGCGACGCAGTGCGAAATTTACGACGACTAAAATCACCACTAGCAAGGCGGCGCCAGCATTGTGCGCTACAGCCAACGCCAAGGGTAGCTGCAAATAGATGTTACCGATCCCCAGGAGTAATTGAAGCACAAGACCTGATAGCAACATCACGCCTAAACCGCGACCTCCGCCAACGCGAAACAAGCAGCAAGTCAAGACGCCCAGGACGATTGAGGTCACCACTGCCCCCACTCGATGCATCCAGTGAATGGCGGTAAGCGCCTCCAATGAAAGCAGGTCTCCTTGGGCGGTCATACCGAGTTCCCGAACAACATGAAAAGCGTTGCCGAAATCCATCTTAGGCATCAAAACGCCCTGGCAAAGTGGAAAATCAGAACAAGCTAACGCCGCATAGTTTGTACTGACCCATCCTCCCAGCCCAATCTGTGTGACCAGCACCACAAAGCCGGCGACAGCGAGCCATTGAAGCGAGCGAGGCGCGACGACAGCAATCGACAGCCCCCCCTTAAATTGCCGTAGCGCCAGCACGGTCAATAGGGCTAATAAACTCAACCCGCCGAATAAGTGAGCCGTCACGATGACTGGCTTCAAGAGTAGCGTGACAGTCCACATTCCCAATAGACCTTGGAAAATCACCAAGCCGATCAGCGCAATCGGCAACGTTGGCGATTGCTTAAGCGTGCGCCGCCGAAACCATGCAATGGCGGCTATTCCTATGATCAGGAAACCGAGAGTGCTGGCGAAATAACGATGAACCATCTCCTTCCATGCCTTCGGAAGACTAACTGGGCCATGGGGTTGAACCGCTTCTGCGGCAGCGATGTGTTCAGCGGCATGCGCAGGTGTGATGTGGCCGTAGCAACCCGGCCAATCGGGACAGCCCAGGCCGGCGTCGGACAACCGAACATAAGCGCCCAACACCACAACGCAAAAAGTAAGTAATGCGGCGAGAATAATAAGCTTGCGATACATGCTCGCTATACCTCTATGTTCTTGAAGCAATCGTAGCAAGCGACTCGAAATTTCTCAGAGGAGCGCAAGCATACGATTAAACCGGCAACAAACTTGTTCACAATCGCTCAGCCAATCTTCGATACGTTCAATAACCGGGTCAGATCTTTGATCATTCGCTTCGGATCTGGATCGGCGGGGTAGCGCAGCACAAGATTTCCCAATGGATCGATGAGAAAAATATGATTGCGAATGCTATCGGCAGCGGGTAACTGATTCAGTACAGGATCACTACCTTTCAGCACCACCGTACCCTTGTATTCATTCGTGATCTGGGCGCCCAACGCTGAACTGTCGTCCACGACAAAAGCTCTGGCCACCCGTTCGACATGCTTACCTTGCGCGACGCGCACTTGCCGCATGACATAAAGTTTCTGCGCGCAGACTGCGTCGCATTGGCCAGAATCAACGGTGA
>DATLHW010000155.1:0-10331 GCA_035539675.1 Burkholderiales bacterium
GCCTAAACTGGTGGAATACGTCGCAAGGCTCCTTCGTTCCACCCTACGATGTTTGCATGTCGCCTTGAAGCACGGCAGCCGCAGTTTATGCATACCGAGTCTTTTAAAATAAATTCTCACACCAGGCGACGGACGGCGTAATCCAGCGCAATGCCAAAAAACACCGCTGCGCCAACCCAGTTGTTATGCAAAAACGCCTTGAAGCACTGGTCGCGTTGGCGATCCCGGATCAAGGTGAAGTGATATATCACCAGACTTAACGCACAACCCAGCCCCAGGTAATACACGACGCCCATTTTTTGCCAGAGGCCTACGCCGGTAAGGATGGCCAGCGAAACTCCATGGCAAATCAGTACGGCGGCGACATCGAAGCGGCCAAAGGTGATCGCTGAGGTTTTGATGCCGATTTTCAGGTCATCTTCGCGATCAACCATGGCGTACTCGGTGTCGTAGGCGATAGTCCAGAAAAGGTTGGCGGCGAGTAAAGCCCAGGCCAGCGGCGGAACCCTGCCTTGGATGGCCGCGAACGCCATCGGAATGCCGAAGCCGAAGGCGATACCCAAATACGCTTGCGGAATTGCGAGGAAGCGTTTGGTGTAAGGGTAGCTTGCGGCGACGAACAGTGCGGGGACCGACAGCCACAAGACCAGTTTATTTAATGGCAGGATCAGCACAAATGCGGCGAGCGACAAGGCCGCCGCCAGAAAGAGCGCTTCGACGCCGCCAACCATTCGCGCCGCCAGTGGGCGATTCTTGGTGCGCTCCACATGGGGATCGAAATCACGGTCGGCATAATCGTTGATGACACAACCTGCCGATCGCATGAGCACTGTGCCGACCACGAAAATCAGGAGGATGGTCCATTGAGGAACGCCCTCGGCGGCGAACCACAGCCCCCATAAGGTGGGCCAAAGCAACAACAGAATGCCGATGGGCCTGTCCAGCCGCATCAGTTTTTCATAAAGGTTTAGTCGTTCTGTCAGCGTCATGGATGAGTTTATTCGGCTTGATGGGGCAATCGAAGAATCGCCGGCAGAAACACTTCAGTCACCAGCAAGGGACGTCCCCGCAACTGGAATAACGAGCGCCGCGCCCAAAGCGCGGGGGGCGGTGAGAGGCTGGCGCTACGAACGCGGGCATGCAGGTGATGGCGCCGGCTGATTTGTCGATATTCCAATGGAAACCGTCTTACGCGAGGGTTCGCGAATAGCGCTGCAGCCAAGGGGCGCGAGCCCAGCTTGCCGACTCCCCGCCACGAGCCCTTTATGTCTCGCATTGCCGTCACGCTGTGAGCGAAAACAACCGGTGTTTCATCGGCGAACAAAATCACTTCACGGACGTGGGCGAATTGTCCATCGCGCAATCCCAGCATTCGCGCTTCGTCGCGAGAGGGCAGACGCGCGCCTTGAAACCGGCGCTCGACTCGAAATCGGCGCGAACGAGAAACGATGCGCCGCGTTAAAGAACCGGGATAGGTTAGCCAGGGACGGTATGGGTCGTAAGCGGGCGGAGGGGGAGATAGCCAGGGTTTAAGCATGGTTGAACGTAATTTTTGATTAAATGGAGACTACGCTGCGAGAGTCTCTTATTTCAGGTAAGCGCCTTTCCTGTAGGAGCGAGCTTGCTCGCGATTGTATCGGAGGCCACGCTGACAATCGCGAGCAAGCTCGCTCCTACGCTCCGTCGGTTCATGCTCCATGAGCTGGTTTATCCCAGAAACGTCGACAGTAGATCACGCAATCGCTCTTGATCCTTCAACTCACACTCCCAAATCACCAGGCTTTCCCAACCGAGTGTTTGCAGCTTCGCCAAATGAACAACGTCGCGCGCTTTGTTGCGGGCGATTTTGTTGCTCCAATACTCCGCATTTTGCTTGGGAGGGCGAGCGCCCCGGGCGCAGTCGTGACCGTGCCAGAAGCATCCGTGGATGAATACCACTTTACGTCGTCCTGGGAAAGCGAGATCGGGTTTGCCGGGGAGATCTTTTTGATAAAGTCTATAACGATATCCCATGCTGAACGTTAGCCGGCGCACGAGCATCTCGGGAGCGGTGTCTCGCCCTTTGACAGCGCGCATGGTGCGGCTGCGATGTTCGGTAGGGGGGCTTGTCATTGCTTGACTCACGACTGTAGCGCTTGCGATAAGTGTAGCGGTGAAATGACTTCTACGTTCGCCGTTAGCGGATATGGTTCTTGCACGGGGGCGACGATCCAGGCTTTTTCCACGCCCAGATCTTCCAATGCATTCCAAAAGCCTTTGGTTGGCGAGGGGGTGGATGAAAATTTAATTTCGACGCCAATGCGTCGGCGAGCGTTGCTTAGGACCAGATCGATTTCGGCGCCTGCGGCAGTTCGGAAAAATGCAATGTCCGTGGCGGGCGGCCGGTTGGCCCAAATCTGCTCTATCACAAAGCCTTCCCATGAATGCCCGATGACTGGATGGCCTTGAAGCTCGTCCATGTAACGGATGCCAAGCAGCGCATGCAGCAAGCCCGCATCGCGCAAATAGATCTTCGGTGATTTGGTAAGCCGCTTCCCAAGGTTCACATGTAGGGGCTCCAGCCGACGTACGACAAGTGCTCCTTCCAGGATATCGAGGTAATGCTGCACTGTCGTATGGGCCACGCCAAATGCAGCGCCGAGTTGAGAGGCGTTAAACAATTGGCCATGATGATGCGCGAGCATTCGCCAGAAGCGATGAAGCGTGCGCGGCGGAACGCGGATGCCGAGTTGCGGTATGTCCCGTTCGAGAAATGTTTGGATGAAACTTTCTCGCCATACGTAAGAAGCTGCTTCGTCACGCGCTAAAAAGCTCGATGGAAATCCGCCTCGCAGCCAGAGTGTTTGCAGTTGTTCAAATGTTGGCTTCACCTCTTCAACCAGTAAAGGCTCCATCTCGACAAAGGCGATTCGTCCAGCCAAAGACTCTGAACCTTGCTGCAACAAGGCGGGCGCCGCAGAGCCGAGGAGAAGAAACCGGCCAGGGCGAGGCGCCAAATCGATAATCGAACGCAGCACGGGAAATAGCTTGGGAACGCGTTGAATTTCGTCCAGCACGACTAATCTATCTTGCAAACGTTGCAGAAAAAGTTCCGGTTCGGCGAGTTTCGCGGCATCTGAGGGTCGTTCGAGATCCAGATAAACCGCATTGGACGATGTGGCCACAATACTTTTTGCTAAGGTGGTTTTGCCTACTTGACGCGCGCCCAGCAAGGCGACGGCGGGAAATTGCGTCAGGCGCTCTTGAACGAGGCCGGTTATTAGTCGATTTATCATCCTTGCATATTGAGCGACAGTCGCTCAATATGCAAGGATGTTTTTTGGTTTTCTCTCGGGGAGCCATCTGAAAAGGTCCACGAGCGGGCCGAGTTTCGATTGGGGCGCCGAAAAACTGATCGGCACGTAGGAGCGAGCTTGCTCGCGATTGTCAGCGTGGCCCCGGACGCAATCGCGAGCAAGCTCGCTCCTACAAGTAGTAGAAGGACATCCAGAGAAGTTGTCCTGCCGTCGTAACATGCACGTGATCTCAGGCTGCGCAGTAGGTTTCGAAAGAAGTCTAGTCAAACCTTCAAAAATTCTTCCTTATTCCCCAACCACCGATCCAAATGCGCCCGCGTCGCTTCCGGGTGCTCTCGAATCAGCCATTCCGCCGTATCCCGCGCCGCATCCAGAAGATCGATATCCAAGTTAATGTCGGCGAATCTCAGCATGGGCATACCGCTTTGCCGGCTCCCGAGAAATTCACCGGGGCCGCGAAGTTGCAGATCGGCGCGAGCGATTTCGAAGCCGTCGGTGTTTTCGTAAATTACTTTTAATCGGGCGCGGGCAGTTTCCGAAAGCGGGGCTTGGTAAAGCAGAATGCATACACTATCGGTGCTGCCTCGTCCAACGCGTCCGCGCAACTGGTGCAACTGCGAGAGTCCCATGCGCTCCGCATGTTCGATGACCATAAGCGATGCGTTGGGAACATCGACGCCGACTTCGATAACGGTGGTGGCGACGAGCAATTGAATGTCATTGGCGAGAAAGCGCGCCATCACGTCAGACTTCTCGCTGGTTTTCATGCGGCCGTGTATCAGCCCGACTTTGAGATCGGGGAATGTAACCTGAATGGTTTCGAAGGTATCGATGGCTGTTTGTAATTGCAGCGCTTCGGATTCCTCGATCAACGGACACACCCAATACGCTTGAGCGCCGGAAAGACAGGCGTCGCGAACGCGGGCGATGACCTGATCGCGCCGATTGTCGGCGACGAGTTTGGTGACGACGGGCGTGCGCCCTGGCGGCAACTCATCAATGATGGATACGTCCAAATCCGCGTAGTAGCTCATCGATAGCGTGCGGGGAATAGGCGTTGCGCTCATCATCAACTGATGCGGTTCGATGTGGGTCGCGTTCGTCGAGCCTTTTAGGCGCAAGGCCAGGCGCTGAGCCACGCCGAAGCGGTGTTGTTCGTCGACGATGGCCAAGCCTAGCTTCGCGAACGTCACGTCTTCCTGGAAAAGCGCATGCGTGCCGATGGCGAGTTGGGCGACGCCCGAGGCGATCGATTCCAACGCCGCTTGTTTTTCTTTCTTCTTCAAACTGCCGGTTAACCATACAACGGTGACGCCTTGTGCGACGAGTAGCGTGGTCAGTTTACGGAAATGTTGTTCGGCGAGAATTTCCGTGGGCGCCATCAACGCCGCCTGATATCCCGATTCAATCGCCTGGAGCGCGGCAACGGCGGCGACAACGGTCTTGCCGCTACCGACATCACCCTGTAACAAGCGCCGCATCGGATGACCCTTTCCAAGATCGGCTCCGATCTCTGCAACGCAACGCTGCTGGGCGCCTGTCAATGGGAAGGGTAACGAGCCAATGAATTCATTGCGGAGCGCGCCAGCGCCGTTCAATGCGGGGGCTTGCTGTTGTATCCGGTTGCGGTAATGCAGCCGCATGGAAATCTGCTGCGCGAGCAACTCGTCGAACTTGAGCCTGCGCCAAGCCGGATGAGTGCGTTCGTCCAAGGCATGCTGAGAAACATCGGGAGGCGGGTTGTGCAGGAATCTAACCGCGCTATCGAATTCCGATAGCTTAAGCCTGCCGATTAAAGCGCCGGGTAGTGTATCGGAGAGATTCTCGTAGTCCAGCGCTTCGGCGATCAACTTGCGTAGTGTGGTTTGAGAAAGCCCGGCAGTGGTTGGATAGACCGGCGTTAGCGCCTCCGGTAGCGGCATGTCTTCGCTGACAACGCGGCAACGCGGATGCACCATCTCGGCGCCAAAGAATCCGCTGCGTACTTCGCCGAGCAGACGTACTCGGGCGCCGACTCTGAATTGTTTAATCTGACTGGGATAGAAGTTCAGCAGACGAACGACAAGCGTTCCACTGCCATCCTCGACCTGCGCGACCAGTTGACGGCGAGGACGAAATTTAACTTCCGCATTGACGACCTCGCCCTCGACTTGCACAAGGGCGCCGTGACGAGCATGCGCAATGGGCGTGAGATGTGTTTCGTCCTCGAATCGCATCGGCAAATGAAGGACCAGATCGAATGCGTGACGAATGCCTAACTTCGCGAGTTTTTCGGCGGTCGCGCCGTTGAACTTCGGCGCGATGAATTGCTGGGCTTCAACCGTGGAGGAGGTCATTTCGAAGAATGAAGGCGGAAGTCAGATAACTTCTTGGACTTCAATGAGTTTCGATAAGTTTATTATTGCAGGACTCAATTTGAATTGCCTAAAAATATAGCAAGCCACACGTTCCTTATGATTTCGCCTTCATGAGGATGTCGCAAAAGTGTCGCGCAGTAGCTTTTGCGACATCCTCTTCACTTCATTTGTTCTTTACTTAAGCACCATCACGCCATCCGCTTCCACCAATGCGCCGCGCGGCAACGCAGCCACGCCGACGGCTGCGCGGGCGGGGTAGGGCTCGGTGAAGTATTTCGCCATGGTCTCGTTGACCTTGGCGAAGTTCGCCAAATCGGTGAGGTAGATGTTCACTTTGACGAGATCGTTCAATGAGCCGCCAGCCGCCTCGGCTACCGCTTTGAGGTTTTCGAATACGCGCACGATTTGCGCATCGATCCCTTCAACCATTTGCATGGTCGCCGGATCGAGTCCAATTTGACCGGAGAGGTAAACGGTGCGGTTGTCGACCTTAACAGCCTGGGAGTAAGTGCCGATAGCGGCGGGGGCGCCTTGGGTGCTGATGATTTGTTTGGACATGATGTATGTTCGGGGTTGGTGAAAATGATCTGGAAACGTATAGGTAACAGATTAACGGAGCATGTTTTAAATGGCTGTGTGCGAGCTAAGGTCGGGTAATAGTACGTTGAGCATCGCAGGCCTGAGATTGGCCGCACAGAGCCTTTTAAAACATGCTCTAGCTTTGCCCACCTTTGACTCTGCTGATGCGAACGACTTGGGGGATGGACCGTAGGCTGCGCATGACCGTCGCCAGATGCATGCGATCGGTAATCTGAATGGTCAGATTGACGATGCCATAACCAGGACTTTCGCGTTCCTCCATGCTGACATGTTCAATATTGGCTTCCGCCTGCCCAATTGCCGCAGCCACCTTACCCAGCACGCCCTTTTGATTCTGCGTGATGACGCGAACCGTGACATCAAATAATTTCTTGGTGTCCGGATCCCATTCAACGTCGAGCCATTTGTCGGGATCTCCGCGGTGATGGCGTATTGTCGGGCAATCGTGGGTATGAATAACGAGTCCCTGGCCTTTCTTAATGAGGCCCAGGATGGGGTCGCCGGGAATGGGGCGGCAACACTTGGCGAATTGCACCGCCATCCCTTCGGTTCCACGGATCGTAATGCTGCCGGGGGCTTTGGCCTCGCCGTCAGCAAACAGCGGATCGGATATGGATAGCAATCGGCGCGCAACCACGACCGATAAGTGTTTGCCCAATCCAATATCCGCAAGGATTTCTTGTTTCGTGTTCGCGCTCTCGGTTTTGAGCAGCTTATCCCAATGGCTGTCGTCGATCTCTTCCGGATTGGCTCTTAACGCACGCAACGCTTGATCGAGGAGTCGTTGGCCCAAGTCCACCGACTCGGCGAGATGCATCGTGCGCAAGTAATGGCGGATATGCGAGCGAGACTTTCCGGTCTTCACATAGTTGAGCCAAGCGGGATTCGGCCGCCCTTGAGGACTGGTGATAATTTCCACGCGGTCGCCGTTATTGAGTTCGGTGCGAAGCGGGGCGAGTTCGTTGTTGATCTTTGCTGCAACGCAGCGGTTTCCAACGTCGGTATGGACTTGGTAAGCAAAGTCGACAGCAGTGGCGCCTTTGGGTAAACGCATGATCTCGCCCTTTGGCGTGAACACGTAGACTTCGTCGGGAAACAGATCAACCTTGATGTGCTCCAGGAACTCAACCGAATCGCCGCTTTCCGACTGAATCTCCAGCAGCGACTGGAGCCACTGATGAGTTTTCGCCTGAACATCGTTCAGTGATTCGCCCGTAGACTTGTACAGCCAATGCGACGCGACGCCAGCCTCGGCGATCTTGTGCATGTCGTGGGTGCGTATTTGCACTTCGATCGGCGTGCCATAGGGGCCGATGAGCGTTGTGTGCAGCGATTGGTAGCCGTTGGCCTTGGGGATGGCGACGTAGTCCTTGAACTTGCCGGGAATGGGCTTGTATAGCGTATGCAATGCGCCAAGGGTGAGATAACAGGCGCCCATGTCGTGGACCAGAATGCGGAATCCGTAGATGTCTTGCACCTGGGAGAACGTCAGGTGCTTCTCCAGCATTTTCTTGTAAATGCTGGATAGATGCTTCTCGCGGCCGGTGACCTGACCGTCAATCTTCATTTCCTCTAATCGCTTTATCACGGAGTGGAGGATTTTTCGAACCACTTCGCGTCGGTTGCCGCGCGCCGCCTTGACTGCCTTCGTCAGAACGTGAAAACGCGTGGGGTGCATGTATTTCAGCCCCAGGTCCTGTAGTTCGTAATAGACGTTGTTTAATCCAAGACGATTGGCGATCGGCGCGTAAATTTCCAGCGTTTCTTTGGCGACTCGTTTCTGCTTCTCGCGGGGAACCGGGTCAAGCGTGCGCATGTTGTGCAGCCGATCGGCGATTTTGATCAGAATGACGCGTACGTCGCGCGCCATGGCAAGCAGCATCTTGCGGAAGTTTTCGGCTTGCGCGTGCTGCAAGGTCTCGAATTCGATCCGGTCGATTTTCGATACGCCGTCCACCAGATCGGCGACCCGCTTGCCAAAGGTCTTGCTGATTTCCCGCTTCGTTATTCGGGTGTCTTCAAGCGCATCGTGGAGCAGCGCCGCCATGATGCCGGGAGGGTCAAGACGCCATTCGGCAAGGATTTTGGCGACCGCGACGGGATGCGTGATGTAGGGTTCGCCGCTGGAGCGAAATTGGCCGCTATGGGCGGCGTTGGCGACTTCGAATGCGGCTTGGACGTGCGCGATGTCTTCGGGTTTTAGATAACCGGCAAGAAGTTCGTTAAGTTCAGTAACTGTAGGCACAACATCTTCGAAAGATGATGGCGGGGAGGCGAGGGATGAAGTGGTCCCGGAATGCATCATGAGAGTCTCGCTTCATCGCTCATCCTTCCGCCTTTGCTTTTCCGTTTACGCCGGTCCGCGGTTCAGGATTTCCCTGCCTATTTTTCCGGCGGCGAGTTCCCGCAGGGCGATAACGGTGACTTTATCCTTGTTAGGCTCCACCATCGGCGTCGCGCCCGATGCAAGTTGACGAGCGCGGTAGGTTGCGGCCAGTGTCAATTCGAAGCGGTTAGGGAACAGTTTCAATGAGTCTTCAACGGTAATGCGCGCCATAATTTAGTTACCTTTCATTTCATTAATGCTTGGATTAAATCCTGGTGACGTTTCAATTGGGCGTCGCGGTGGAGACGTCTGGCTCGAACGATTGCGGCCAGATCGTCGACGGCCCGACTAAAGTCTTCATTGATAATAACATAGTCGAATTCCACGAGATGGCTTAGATCCTCCCTCGCGGAGGCCAGACGCTTCAAAATCACCTCAAGACTGTCCTGCCGCCGGTTCTTAAGGCGTTGTTCAAGCACAGCCAGCGACGGGGGCAGAACATAGATGCTGATAAGGTCCGGAAATATTTTCCTAACCTGCATTCCGCCTTGCCAATCAATGGTGAGGAAGATATCCATGCCGGCGGCGAGGGTGTCCTTGATCCAGTGCTGAGATGTGCCGTAAAGCGCGCCGTACACCTCTGCGTGCTCAAGAAAGTCGCCATTCTCAACCATATGCTGGAATGACGGACGGTCGACGAAATGGTAGTCCCGTCCTTCCAATTCTCCGTCGCGTGGGATGCGGGTGGTGTGCGAAACGGAGTGGCGCACGAAGGGATCGCGGCGCGTTAGCTCAGCGACCAGACTGGTTTTGCCGCCGCCGGAGGGGGACCAGATGATGTAGAGGTTGCCCATCATGGCTATCTACCTTGAAAAACCAATGTTGACGATACGACTTGCTTGAGATGACAAATATTCATGACATAGCCCCTTAATCCGATTCTTACTCGATATTCTGAATTTGTTCCCGCATCTGCTCAATCAGCACCTTGAGCTCCATAGAGACTTTAGATACATCCGAGGATACCGACTTCGATCCCAGCGTATTGGCCTCGCGGTTCAATTCCTGCATCAGGAAATCCAGCCGTTTACCGCAGGCGCCGCCCTTGTCGAGGATACGCCTGACTTCGAAAAGATGCGTTTGCAGGCGGGTTAGCTCCTCATCCACATCGATCTTGGACGCGAAAAGCACGACTTCCTGTCGGAGGCGTTCGTCATCGGCGTTACCCAGCGCTTCAGTAAGCTTAAGGGCCAGTTTGTCCTGATAAGCACGAACGAATTGTGGGATTTGAGGCGCGACCTCCTTCGCCAACGCTTCCATGCTGGCGACACGCTCCAGCAGCATGATCTTCAGCTTTTCGCCTTCGCGCAGCCGGGTTTGCTGAAAGTCTTCCAACGCCTCTTTCAGCAGAGTCAGCACCGCTTCGCGCAGCTGGTCCAAGGGGGTATCCTTGCTGGCCAATACGCCGGGCCAGCGAAGCACTTCGGCGACGGTCATTGGGCTGACGCCTGTAAATCTGTCGCGCACCACTTGATCGAGACGGGAAAGCTCCTCCACGACGGCGACGTTTAATTCCGCGCCGCTCGCCAGCGGGGCGACGGACGCGAAGCTCGCGCGGCAGTCCACCTTGCCGCGCGATAACTTGCCAGCGATCATTTCACGCATCCCACCTTCGGCGAGGCGCAAATCGTCGGGCATCCGGAATTGGATATCCAGGTAGCGATGATTCACCGCTCGTAACTCCACGGCGAC
>DATLHW010000156.1:0-11867 GCA_035539675.1 Burkholderiales bacterium
GCCCTCGACACCAGCGGCTCGGTGGGTATCGAGGAGATGCGGCAATTCGCCGTGGAAGTCGATGCGTTGAAGGGCCAGATTCGCGCGCACGTGACGTTACTCGCCTGCGACGATCGGCTCGCCGCCGGCAGTCCATGGGACTTTCCGCCGGAGAGGCCGTTTGTGTTACCTGAAGATTTGGGTGGCGGAGGAGGCACGCGCTTTACGCCGGTTTTCGACTGGCTCGATCAATCCGGCCTGCTGGCGTCCATGGTCATCTACTTTACGGATGCGTTGGGGGAATTTCCTGAAGCGCCGCCTCTCGTGCCGGTTTTATGGCTGGTAAAAGGGAATGCGCCGACGCCTTGGGGCGAAAGAATTCAATTGAATTGATGCGTTTTTGCATAAGAACCTGTTTACGATCTAAAACTATTTGTTCTCTTCGCTGGTCCAATATCAGCAACTTCGTCAATTTGGGTCGATTAATGTCGTTTCAGCCGGCTGAAAGCGCTTGGTGGTTGGCGCCTGAATTGCTATAACGGAATTGCTATAACGAAAGTGGATTTATAAAAGGAACCCGGCTAAACTTCGGGTCCTTAAAAAAAATTATAGGAAGTAAAGATCGTCAGCCCCATTCAGTGGGGCTCCGCGAGGGGATAAAAGGTCTGAGAGGCGGCCGTTATGTCGCGTTCTTGGACTTTTCATCAACCTATGACCGGAGTCCTTCGTGAACCTCCTTAGTTGCCGCTCGTACTTTATCTCATGAATTTGTCTCAGCGACTGAACGGCCGCCGTCGCGGCGCGCCTTTGATTCTCTACGTTGCAAGCTTTCTCTATTGCTTGTTTGCCTCCACGGCCGCGATGGCCTTCGGCTTCAATGACGTCGCTCTGCGCGCTAAACAGCTCGCTGCGGAGCCGTACAAAAAGCCAGCGAATAATCTTCCCAAGGAATTGCTAAACCTGACGTACGACCAATATCGGGATATTCGCTATAACCCGGAAGAGGCCCATTGGCGGAAGTCCAAATTGCCATTCGAGTTGGCGTTCTTCCATCAGGGCAGGAACTTAGAGCAGTCCGTGCGGGTCAATGAAATAACCTCCAAGGGCGCGCAGGAGATCAAATTTGATCCCGCCTTGTTTAATTACGGCGGTAACAAGATTGACCCGACCAAGTTGCGAGGCCTTGGATTCGCCGGTTTTCGTGTTCATTACCCCGTCAATACGCCGAAGTACAAAGACGAGGTGCTGGTGTTTCTCGGGGCGAGCTATTTTCGCTCGGTAGGGAGAGGCCAACTTTATGGATTGTCGGCGCGCGCGATGGCTATTGATACCGCGCTCAGCTCCGGGGAGGAGTTTCCGCAATTTGTCGAATTTTGGGTTCAGCGTCCTGACGCCTCAGCGAAAGAACTGACGATATACGGGTTGCTCAATTCTCCACGGGCGACCGGCGCTTACCGATTCGTTCTCAAACCGGGCGTCGATACGGCGATGGATGTCACGTCGCGGCTTTACTTACGTGACAACGTCGGCAAGTTAGGGCTGGCGCCGCTCACGAGCATGTTCTTTTTTGGCGAGAACCAGCCTGCGACTATCGAGGACTATCGGCCGGAAGTGCACGATTCCGACGGGCTTTCGATGCATTCGAGTACAGGGGAATGGATCTGGCGGCCGCTCATTAATCCCAGACATTTACTGGTTACGTCGTTTAGCATGACGAACCCTCGCGGCTTCGGTCTGATGCAGCGGGACCGGTACTTTGGTCACTACCAGGATTTGGAGGCGCGCTACGATCGGCGTCCCAGCTTGTGGGTGCAACCCAAGGGGCAATGGGGCGCAGGGCGGGTCGAACTGGTGCAAATTCCAGTTCCTGACGAAACCAACGACAACATCGTTGCGTATTGGGTGCCTGATCAGCCGCCGAAGTTAAAGGAACCTTACGATCTCGAATACCAGTTGCTTTGGCGGAAAGACGTGGATGCGTTGCCGCCATCGTCGTGGGTCACGCAGACTCGCCGTGGACGCGGTTATGTGCGGCATGCGGATAACAGCATGGAATTCACGCTCGATTTCGAAGGGCCGGCGTTGAAAGCATTGCCGGCGGATGCAAATCTGGAAGCCGTCGTCACCGTCGATTCGAACGCTCAGCTTCTGGAACGAAACGCTTATCGTAATGAGGTCACGGGCGGCTGGCGCGTTTGGATGCGCTTACGTCGCCTGGATGAAAAAAAGGCAGTGGAACTGCGCGCTTACCTGCGAGGGAATAACAATGTGCTATCGGAAACATGGAGCTATATCTTACCCCCCGCTTAAATAGTCAATTTTACAAATCGGTTTGCTGTGAGCATTACCTGGAACGCCTGCCGTTCCGGCCAGAGCTGCGGCATGAGTTACTAACCCGATCCAGCAGCGGTAGCGAATCCGGCTCGCCGGAAGCCATGGTGAAGTTGCATCATGCGCTCTCCGGCTATGGCGCCGGACCATACAACGCCGCTTTTGACTCCGTCCGGTCCCGTTTGGGAGCCGCGTATGGCGCGTCGCAGTGGGACGCGGAATCCGCGATAGCGCAAGACGATAAGGGGCACGTTCGCCTTGTCGTCGCGCCGCCGCTTGATCGCGTATCAATGGCGCCTTTGCATTGGCCGCTGAAGTCGGCTTTGCATCCGGTGGCGAGCTCTGTTACGCAGCCTCATGACGACGAGGCGCGCGGAAAGAGTGAAACGCTTGATTCTCCAACGCCTCGTCGCGGCTGGAACGGCGTCGCAGCGCTCCGGCGAACAATGCTGCTTGCCCTCGTTTTAGGTCAGACCTGGATCGGCGCTCATTTCATGGCCGATATCCTGCCTTACAACGGCGCCGAGCCGTTGGAAATCACCATTCTTGTCTTGTTCACGATTCTGTTTGCCTGGGTATCGGCAGGTTTCTGGACGGCGATGACGGGGTTCCTCCTGTTACTCAAGGGACGCGACCGGCATGCGATTTCCGCTAGCGTTGTCGGCGACGAGCCCATCGATAGTCAGGCGCGCACGGCGATCGTCATGCCTATCTGCAACGAAGACGTGAAGCGTGTTTTCGCTGGGTTACGGGCGACTTATGAATCGCTAGGGCGGACCGGGGAGCTGGATCGGTTTGATTTTTTCGTGCTCAGCGATAGCGGTGATCCGGATATACGCGTCGCCGAGACGCAAGCATGGCTCGAGTTGCGCCAGGCGGGACTCGGACGCGTGTTTTATCGCTGGCGCCAGCACCGCATCAAGCGGAAAAGCGGAAACGTCGCTGATTTTTGCCGGCGCTGGGGAAACAAATATCGTTACATGGTGGTGCTCGACGCGGATAGTTTGATGAGCGGCGAGTGTTTGACGAAGTTAGTGCGGCTGATGGAAGCCAATCCCAATGCGGGCATTATCCAAACCGCGCCGAGCGCAGTGGGGCGGGAAACGCTCTACGCACGAATTCAGCAGTTCGCTAGCCGAGTGTATGGACCGCTATTCGTCGCCGGGCTGCATTTCTGGCAACTGGGCGAATCGCATTACTGGGGGCATAACGCCATCATTCGCGTCGCTCCCTTTATTCGTCACTGCGCGCTGGGCCGGCTGGAAGGACGGGGACCATTGTCGGGTGAAATTTTGTCGCACGACTTTGTCGAGGCCGCATTGATGCGTCGGGCCGGGTGGGGCGTTTGGATCGCCTATGATCTGCCGGGCAGTTATGAGGAAACGCCGCCTAATCTGGTTGACGAGTTGAAGCGGGAGCGTCGTTGGTGTCAGGGTAACCTCATCAATTTTCGTCTTAGCGTGGCTCAGGGAATTCATCCGGCGCATCGAGCGGTTTTCGTTACCGGCGTGATGGCTTATCTTTCGGCTCCGTTATGGTTTCTGTTTCTCATGTTGGCGACCGGGATGCTGGCGCAACATACGCTGACTGATCCGGTCTATTTCGTTCAACCGGAGCAGCTCTTTCCGCTATGGCCTGAATGGCATCCTGCGCGGGCGATCGGTTTGTTCGGCGCGACAGCGGTTTTGTTGCTTTTGCCCAAGATTCTCGCTGTTGTGCTGGTGTTAAAGCAGGGAGCCAAGCAGTTTGGCGGTGAGCTACGTTTAATCGTAAGCACTTTGGCGGAAATGTTGTTCTCGGCGATGTTGGCGCCGGTTCGTATGATGTTTCATACGCAGTTCGTTGTGACTGCTCTCGTCGGCTGGGCGATTCAATGGAAATCCCCGCCGCGCGAGGATGCCGAGACCACGTGGGAGGAGGCGGTGCAGCGCCATGGATTGCACACCGTGTTCGGCGCCGTTTGGGCGAGCCTTATTTACTCGCTCAATCCGGCGATATTGTGGTGGCTGTTGCCCATCGTTGGCTCGCTCATGTTGTCGATCCCGCTATCGGTTCTCTCCAGCCGGGTTTCATTAGGCCGCCTGCTTCGCAAGGCGCGGCTCTTTTTGATCCCCGAGGAGTGCAGGCCACCCAATGAACTTCGCTTGGCCAGAAAGTATGTCATGGCCGGAAAAACGCCCGCTGGATTTATCGAAAGCGTTATCGATCCGGTCGCCAACGCAGTGATTTGCGCATCCGGCATGGGGCGCGTTCGATCTACCGAGGGATTCATCGAGCAACGGTCTCAGCTTGTGCTGGAAGCATTAACGGGCGGCCCGGAGATGCTGAGTTCTCGGCAGAAGATGCTGCTGTTGAATGATCCCGTAGCGCTTTCAGAATTGCATTTGCAAGCGTGGACATCAATAAACGCGCATCCTTTATGGATTGATGCGCGCGCTACGCCGACACACGGGGCGCGGGTTCTGGACGCTCAACCTGCGGGCGTTGGGGCCGTGTCTTTCAATTACTGATTCTCCAGCGTTACCGAGTTAAGAACTGAGCAGGCGCCGCATGCGGCGCCTGACTTTCACTCGCGTTAGCTATGAGGGGCCATGTTCAAAAAAAACCATCTTGTTTACCTGGTGGCTGCCTGTTACTGCGCGTTCGCAAACGCTGAACCACTACCACCTGATGGCGAGTGGCGTGGTTCGCTAAGCGCGGGCGTCAGCTTGGCGTCCGGCAATACGGAATCGAGTAACGGCAACATCGGCGCCAATGCTGCAAGAGCAACGGAAGACGACAAACTGCAATTTTATTTGACGGCTTTATACGGTACTCAAACCGATGCGAACGATGTGGATACCGAAACGGCGAAGTTAGCCCGGACAGGCGTTAAGTACGACCATGACATGACCGCGAAAACATTCAGTTTCACATCGTTGGACCTGGAAACTGACAAGCTCCAGAAGCTTGATTTGCGAAGTGTGCTTGGCGTCGGCGTGGGTTATCACATCATTAAAACGCAGGAAACAATGTTCGATATCTTCACCGGTTTAACTTACAACCGGGAGCGATTCGATGATGTCAGTCGATATTCAACGGAGCTTTTACTGGGCGAGGAAACGTCGCACAAGATTTCCGAGGCCACGTCTTTCAAGCAGCGATTGGCTCTTTATCCAAATCTGCGGGAGCGGGACGAGTACCGCGCTCAGCTCGACGCTAGCCTGAATACCGCGATAACGAGCAAGATTGGTTTACAGCTTACGCTTTCCGGGCGATATCAGAGCAACCCGCAGCCGGGCGTCAAGAAAAACGATTTGTTGTTTTTGACGAACGTGACTTATAAGTTTGGGCCGAAATAATAGACTTCTTTCGTAACCTACTGCGCGCCCTGAGATCGAACCTCCGGCGCCAAACGTACTTATCCGTGCGTGTCCGCTCCTCGGTTCGATCTCAGGGCGCTCGCTACGGTTTCGAAAGAAGTCTAATTCTGGAGTTCCCTAAGTTTTAAACGGCTGCCGCTCATTCAACTCATCAATATAAGCCGCCATGCCCGATGTTTCCCGAGTCAGATAGCGTTCCACCGCCGAGGAAAATTCCGGTCTGGCCAGCAAGTGAGTCGATAGCGTTTTTACCGGAATAAAGCCGCGCGCCAATTTATGTTCTCCCTGCGCGCCGCCCTCAAATCTAGCGATTCCCCGCTCGATGCAAAATTCAATCGCTTGGTAGTAGCAGGTCTCGAAATGTAAGCCCGCATTGAATCCCGTTGTACCCCAGTAGCGGCCGTACAAGGTTTGTTCATTGAACAAATTAAACGCGCTGGCGATCGGCTTACCGTCTTGTTCGGCGATGATCAATAACACTTGATTGGCCATGGTGACGCCTAGATGGAGGAAGAACTCCAACGAGAGATAAGGCGTCGAGCGATGAGCGCGATAGGTGTTGACGTAACAACGATGAAAAAAACGCCAATCGGCTTCTTGTATGTTGTCGCCTGTCAGTCGGCGAAAAGTAATACCAGCGTCCGTGACCTTGCGCCGCTCCTGACGGATCTTCTTGCGTTTGTCATGCGTCATGCCGGCGAGGAAATCCGCGAATGACGCATAGCCAGCGTTATGCCAATGGAACTGAACACCTGTCCGAATCAGGAATCCGCGCTCTTGCATTTCCGCAGCCTCGTCCTCTGCGGGGAAGAGGCAGTGAAACGACGAGAGCCCGCTTTCCTTGGCTAGTTGAACCACGGCGTCGATCAAGGGACCTCGAAAACGAGATTCGCTCACAAGTAAACGGCGCCCGGTGACCGGCGAGAACGGAATAGCGCACAAGAGTTTCGGATAGTAATTAAGTCCGGCTTGTTGATAAGCGTCCGCCCAAGCCCAGTCGAATACGTACTCCCCGTACGAGTGATCCTTGAGATACAACGGAATGGCGCCTTCCAGCACGCCATTCACCTTGAGGAGTAAGTATTGCGGCGTCCAACCACTGTCGCCAGCGGCGCAGCCTGTGTGATGCAAACCATCGAGAAACGCATGGGAGAGGAGGGGGTGCCCCCCCGCCAATCGATCCCAATCTTGAGCGGGAATTGATGAGATGGAGTCGACGACTTCGATGACTGGGCTGGTGGAATCACTATGCATGCCCTATGTTATCATCGGCAAAGTTTCCACCGTATCCACTCTCGTCATGAAAATCGCTATCGCGCAACTGAATTGCGTCGTGGGCGACCTCCCCGGCAATTTGCAAAAAATTCGCGTCGCGGCCAAGGCGGCGAAGGAGAAGGGCGCGACTGTCCTGCTTACGCCGGAGTTGTCTCTTACCGGTTATCCGCCCGAAGATTTGCTGCTTCGTGAAGATTTCTACACCGCGAGTGAAGCGGCGTTACAAGAACTTGCCGGCGATGCTGACGATATAGCGCTGATCGTCGGCTTGCCTCGTCTCGTGGATGGCAAGCGCTACAACGCGGCGGCCGTGCTGCAAGAAGGCAAGGTCGCAGGCTGGTATTACAAATGGCGCTTACCAAATTACGATGTGTTCGATGAAGAGCGCTATTTCGAACCGGGCGGCGAACCATTCGTATTCGAGGTTGATGGCGTAAAGCTTGGCGTGAATATTTGCGAGGACGTCTGGTTCGAAGGCTCGGCCGCTCGCGCGGCGCAAGCAGGCGCTAAAGCCTTGTTGGTGCTGAATGCGTCCCCATACCACATGGATAAACAAGCGGTTCGTTACAACGTTGTGCGAGCCCGTGTGGAGGAAAGTCGATTGCCGGTGGTATTCGCCAATCTGGTCGGCGGGCAGGACGAGTTGGTGTTCGACGGGGCGTCATTTGTCATGAATTCCGTTCAGCAAATCATCTGCCAGCTTCCGGCTTTTGAAGAAGCGCTGGAGGTAATTGAGTTCGATGGCAGGAAGTTTGTCGCTGGGCCACTGGCCGACCCGCTTAGTCTGGAAGCGAGCGTCTACAAGGCGCTTTGCCTGGGCGTGCATGATTACGTCACTAAAAATGGTTTTCCTGGCGTGCTTTTGGGTCTGTCGGGAGGCATCGATTCGGCGTTGACGCTTGCGATTGCAGTGGATGCTCTCGGCGCGGATAAGGTTCACGCGGTCATGATGCCCTCCGCCTATACTGCCTCCATGAGCATCGAGGATTCGCGCGAGATGGTCAACACGCTCGGCGTTCGGTACAGCGAGATACCTATTGGCGGCGCATTCGATGCATTCAAGGCGGCGCTTGCGCCAGAGTTTATAGGGCGCGCCGAAGACACTACTGAGGAGAATCTCCAGGCGAGAATTCGCGGAACATTGCTGATGGCGCTCTCCAATAAGTTTGGCTCCATCGTATTGACCACGGCGAATAAAAGCGAAACCGCAGTCGGCTATTCGACGCTTTACGGCGATATGGCGGGCGGTTTTTGCGTGTTGAAGGATATTTTCAAAACGCTTGTGTATCGGCTGGCTCGGTATCGCAACAGCGTTTCCCCTGCAATTCCGGAACGGATCATCGTTCGGCCACCATCGGCTGAACTGCGACCCGATCAGACCGACCAGGACAGCTTGCCTCCTTATGAGGTGCTCGACGCGATTGTCGAGGCCTTCATGGAGGATGACAAGAGTCCAATGGAGATTGTCTCGATGGGTTATACGCCGCAAGACGTGCGACGGGTGACTCGGTTGGTAAAACACAACGAGTACAAGCGTCGACAGGCGCCCATCGGCGTTCGAATTACAGAGCGAGGGTTTGGCAAGGACTGGCGTTATCCGATAACATCAAAGTATCTGCCAGATAGCTTCTAAATTTTTAAAGTGAGTGATCGATGAAAAAGATTGAAGCCGTTATTAAGCCGTTCAAGCTGGACGAGGTCAGAGAAGCGCTGTCCGAAATTGGCGTAACCGGGTTGACCGTCACGGAAGTCAAAGGCTTTGGCCGGCAAAAGGGCCACACGGAGCTTTATCGCGGCGCCGAGTACGTGGTGGATTTTCTGCCGAAGGTAAAGGTTGAGGTGGTGATTCCCGATACACTTACCGATAAAGCGTTGGACGCTATTATTAAAGCCGCGCGCACCGGCAAGATAGGCGACGGTAAGATTTTCGTTATGGATGTCCAGCAGGTGGTGCGGATTCGCACCGGGGAAACTAACGAGGATGCGATTTAAAAAGAATTATTGCTGGATCGAAGGTTAGGGGCGAGGACGTCGCCCTTTTCCTGAAGTAGTCCTTAAGCACTTGTGCAAAAGTCTTCCAGCGGCGTTGCGTTTCCTTGCCGTACTAACTGTGTGCTGTCTGCGTCGACGCGCCTTGCTGGAAAACTTTTGCACAAATACTTATCGCGATCACGTTTTGAGAGATGCGTTAAGGGATCATAAAAAAGTAAGGGAGCAATTCGAGTTTCGTGGATTTTCAATCGAAACTCGAATTGCTCCCTTATCTTTTTGGCATGGACTACTTCGCGACTTGCCGCTCGCGTACTTCTTCAAGCGTCTTGCAATCGATACACAACGTTGCAGTTGGTCGAGCCTCTAGCCGCTTAAGTCCAATTTCCTCGCCACAGCTATTGCAGTACCCGTATTCGCCTGCTTCCATCCGTGTGATCGTTTCATCGATCTTTTTGATGAGCTTGCGTTCACGGTCCCGATTTCGCAACTCCAATGCGATATCGGACTCCTGACTGGCTCGATCATTGGGGTCGGCATAAAGCGTCGCCTCGTCCTGCATGGTATGCATGGTGCGATCGATATCTTCCGAAAGCTCCGCCTTCCAATCTTCAAGCAACTTGCGGAAATGCGCGAGTTGCTTTGCGTTCATATACTCCTCGCCTTTTTTTGCGACGTAGGGTACGAACTGCTTTTTTTCCGTATCGGCCATAGTGACTTTCACCAAGTGGATCGAAAAATGATGCCGGAGAATAACATAAAATTGACCTCGCGGTAGGTCGCGGGTAGAATGCGTCGCCTCGGGGTGTAGCGTAGCCTGGTAGCGCGCCTGCTTTGGGAGCAGGATGTCGGGAGTTCAAATCTCTCCACCCCGACCAACTCAAAAAGCAGTTCCGAATTCAAAAATCGGAACTGCTTTTTTTATTTCAATGGATATTGGGTTGATATTCCATTTCGCTGGACCTCATCTTTGAAATATTCCCGCTGTGCCGAATCCTCCGATGCGCATGGCTTCGGTTCATGCGTGTGCCGCCGATCCGAAAAATAACTTCATCAACAATATCGTCGTTCGATTCATTTCGTGAAAGTGTTACCCGCGCCTGAACCGCGCCTGTTGATTGCGTGGCGGCTGAGGGAACTACGGCTATATACAGACGAGCCTATTTAATAGGTCCTGCCTTTAATAAACTTTTCTTTTATTTTGTCCCATGTCGTCAGCGGTTGGGTGTTTGGCGGCATGCATGAGAAAGCGTTGTGACTTAGATGGGGGTCTCGGCCAGGCGCCCAGTTGCCGTTAGTAAACTTTCGCAATAGTTCGTCTCGCCTTCCAGGATCTATCCGATTTTCGGGCACACGGATAATCTGATTTTGGTCGGCGCAATGGAAAATGAATGATCCAGCCGGGCGACCGGGCGCGCCGTGAATGTAGCCAAGACAGCTATTCTTCTCGGCGTGCCATCGACCGATGTCGGGCATCCATTTGAATGGAAGCTTATCTAAGTTTTTGAAGTTCGCCAGTCTCTGAAATATGCCGTGTCCTTCTGGTGGCGTGGGGTCGACGTTCGGAAGGGGGGGGGCGCCAGCCGGAGCGCCGTGCGCCGGAGTACTTCCTTGAGGAAGGACGTATTGCCGGTTTACATCTTGAATGCGTATACGGATACCGAACTTATGAACTAATCTGTTAGATGCGAGCTTATAAAGTAATTTATTAGACCCCCGTTTAACTTTTTGAAGCGGGGTCCTGTCCTTCATTTTGCTACTCATTGTGATGTTTCCGCCGATGGGCGGCTGAAGCTGTTGGATACGAGCTTGCAATTGAGTAATTTGGGCTAAAGCTTGGTCTCGCTCTTGAGTCCGGGTGGTCAACAGGCCCAATGTGTCATCGTATAGCTGTTGTCGTTGGGTAATTAACGCTGACAGATCGGTTATCTGTTGGTTCAAATCGTAATTCTCTCGTCTTTCTTGCTGCGCGGCGTCCTCAATTTCGGCGATCTCTTGTTCTAGATTGGTTATATCTCTTTGCAACCGATTGCTAGTCTCCCCCAGCTCCCTACGCGCCGTTTCTAAATCGCTCCTCAGCCGCGTGACTTCGGCATTTAGATCGGTGCGTTGCGTCGTAAGGTCGGCGTTATCTCGTTGCCAACCAGCAACTGTTCGATCAAGTTGATCGATTTGCGCCAATGAATCTGCATGCTGATTATCAAGGAGAGTGTATGCATCCCTCGCCTCCTGTAAGTCCGCATTTCTTGCGGTGACTTCTTGTTCCAGATCAGTTAACCGACTTCTTAGCGTTTGCGCCTCCGTGCGTTCTATTTCTAAATCGCTCCTAAGCCGCGTAACTTCGCCATCCAGACTAGTAGTTCTCGCCCGAAGAATGCTGTTATCTTCTTGCAAACCATCCGCCGTTTGGCGAAGCTGTTGGATTTGCGACGTCGCTAATATTGTTTGCTCTTCGTGCTGTTTTACAAGAGCCGCGTTCTTTTTTTCGGCATTCTGCAAAGCGCTTTTTGTGTTGTCGACTTCCTGTCTTAAATTAGTTGTCTCTTGCCTCAACCGTTCCGCTTCTCGCGCTCGATCAGCAAGTTGCTCCTTTAGCTTATCTACGGTTGCAAGCGCAAGCACTTGATCATGTTGCGTAAGAAAAAAAAGTCCCGACCTCTGCGGTAAATCCTCAACGCTTAGGATCGCGGCTGGAGGAATCGGATTGCCTTCAAGATAAACTTCAAGTCCAATCCGCCAAGTAGCGATATCTTCACGAGACAATGCGTTGATTCGGCAATTTTCCGCCCAAATCGACTCAATCTTTTTTAAGTCGGGGATGGAGGGCAGTGTGGTTAATAACGTGCTCCTTATATCCAATCGCTCGAGGTCGGTCAGGCCGTTAATCTCCGGCGGTAATCTTTCCACCTTGGTGTGGTTCATGACCAGGCG
>DATLHW010000157.1:0-2654 GCA_035539675.1 Burkholderiales bacterium
CTCGCCGCCTGGTTCGCGATCGAAGTGTTTTTACTCCTCTTCGCCGCCATTCTGCTCGCCGTGCTGTTGCGCCTTCCAACGGACTGGATGGCGTCGCACACTTTGCTTTCACAAGGGGCCGCGCTAGCCATCGTCGGCTTACTACTCGCCGGATTCATCGGCCTTTCCGTTTGGCTATTCGCCGGCCCCATCGCTGAGCAGATCGCGCAATTGGTGGAGACATTGCCGGACGCTTTCACGCAGCTTCTAGAGCATATTGAACGGTTCCACTGGGGCGGGCCGCTTTTAGCATTGATCGAACGGGTCTGGGGCGCTTCCCTGAACCTCGACGTGCTAAGCCACGCGACGGGACTCATATCATCGACCGTGAACGCCGTCATTGGCGTCGTCGTCACCCTGTTTCTGGGTTTTTATCTGGCCGCTCAACCCCGTATTTACGTTCACGGCTTCGTGCGCCTTTTACCGCCTTCGGCTCACCCTCTCGCATTGAAGATGCTGCATAGAATCGGCCGGGTGATGAAATGGTGGTTGCTTGGCCGACTCTTCACAATGACCTTGGTCGGCGTAACGGCTGGCGTTGGCCTATGGTGGTTGGATATTCCACTCGCGTTCGCACTGGGACTGTTAAGCGGCCTATTCGAATTCATTCCATACATCGGACCATTCGTCGCGTCGATTCCCGCATTGCTGATCGCGTTCAACGTCGATCCCGCGCACGCGCTGTACGTACTCATACTGTTCGCGGCGATTCAAATGGCGGAAAACTATCTCATCTCGCCACTGGTTGAGCAACGCACCGTGTCCATTCCGCCGGCGCTGGTCATCTTCTCCACGCTGTTGCTTGGCGTATTGTTCGGCGGCCTGGGCGTCGCGCTCGCATCGCCGCTCACGGCGGTCTGTCTCATCGCGGTCCGGGTTCTATATGTGGAAAAAATCAATGACAGCCAAAGTGCAAAATCGACAGACAAGGTGCAATAAGCGCCATCAACGACCATACGTCGCCACGCCTGCTCAGGAGTGCAATGAATGGCACATTTTCTGCTGCTCTTCCGCTTGAGGACGGGATCTAGTGGTCTGCTTGCGAAATTATGGAACATAAAATCGGAAGCAGACTACTAAAACTAGCAAGGAGATTTTAATGCGCACTCATACATCCAGATTCGAGCCGTTGGATCAAATCAACCAGCCGGAGGACGCTCTTGCAATGCTAAGCGCGGACCATCAGCGGGTAACAGAATTGTTCGAGGATTTCCAATCCGCGCTGGAAAGCTTGTCGCCCGAACAAAAATCGCTTTGTGACGAAATATGCGACGAATTGGAGATTCACACTCAACTGGAGGAAGAAATTTTTTATCCGGCGGCGAGTCGCGACGCCTCCATCAGACCTCTCGTGGAGGAGGCGCTCGACGCGCATGCGGAAGTCAAGTCGATGATCGAGCAGCTCCGCAATTTGCAGCCCGCCGATCCGCAATTCGGCGCCAGCATGTTGCAACTGATCGATGACGTGGAGCGCCACATCGACGAAGAAGAAAACGTCCTGTTCGCGGAAGTTGAAAAACGTCTCGGCAATCAACTTGTCTCGCTTGGACATCAGCTGGAGGCGCGTAAACGCGAGCTTATTGAGACGCTTAACCCCAGAGCTCAGCCGGAGTGACTGTTATTAATAAATAAGTTGTTCATGTGCTTAGCATGGCGACAAGCAGGCATCGTGATGACGATAAGTTTAGTGATGAAATACATTTGGTATTGAACGACCACCAGCTAAAGCTGGTGGGTTCTACGCCAGCGTAGCGGACTGAAAGTCCGCACAACCATGCGCCGGCTTTAAAACCCCGTGCGGCATATGTCATCGTGTATGTAAATGCTGGATAACATAAACAGCGCGGCTAAAGCTAACCGGCTGAAAGCCGGTGTTTTAAACCCTGTAACGGAAAATTAACGCCTGAAAGGTGAGAACGTGCCTAATCCCAAGCCCCCTTCGCAAGATCGAGATCGCACAACCGAGGTTGACCAACCCGCCGGAAAACCGGAGCCGAGCGGCGGTCCGCAGCATGGGCGTATCGACGCCAGACGCGATAAATCACTACTGAAGAAAAATCAGGAACGCCTGGGCGTTGGCGCGGATCACCTCGCGCCAACGATGAAAAAACATCGTCGCGGGACTTTCCCGTAACGCCCCTTGGGTGAGCGCCTCGCGAACGTTGGATATGCCGCCTGCAACAAGGGATTTGTTGTTTGTCTGTTAAGTCCCTTTCCCTCAGTGCAAAGGTATCTACACAAATCAAATTGTCATTCTGAGCGCCAGAGACTGCAAAATCGGGCCGCGCAGTAGATACTTTTACAGTCTCGCCAACGAAGAATCTGCTTTTTGCGGTGGCTCCACAGGCATTGAACAGCAGATTCTTCGTCGCACCTCCTCAGAATGACACGTTCTAGCAGTGTGCCTCTCATAGCAATTCGACTTCTGTAGAGACCCATTCCTGGAGGGGAGAGGCAGCATTCGTGACGATGCGAATCGCCGCTGAACTTTCACCATGTCTCACCTCGATGTCCTAATTCCCACCTACGCCCGCCCAGCCGCACTCGCCGTCACCTTGACTTCTCTATGCGCGCAGACTTATCGATCGTTTGATGTCGTTATCTCCGATCAAAGC
>DATLHW010000158.1:0-2944 GCA_035539675.1 Burkholderiales bacterium
CCCCCCTCCTAAATGAATAGGGAGAGCGAATTTCAGCTAAAAGCACGATACATCTAATTGAAATTCACTCTAAGGCCATTTTGCCACATGAAGGTCGTCATGGAACCAGCCATGATGACCTGCTAGAATTCGCCCTCTCCCGAGTTAAGGCACACATCCATGTTGGACAAATTACGCGACGGCGCGCAAAGCAAATTCGCAAAAGTCATTCTTGCTCTTCTCGTTATTCCATTCGCGCTATGGGGCGTCGAGTCTTATACGGACAATTCCGGTTCCGTGGAAACGGTAGCGACGGTAGCGGGACAGAAAATCGGCGCGCAGGAGTACAACCAGGCCGTTA
This sequence comes from Burkholderiales bacterium, assembly GCA_035539675.1. Taxonomy (GTDB): domain Bacteria; phylum Pseudomonadota; class Gammaproteobacteria; order Burkholderiales; family DATLHW01; genus DATLHW01. The sequence continues at coordinate 341 of DATLHW010000158.1, forward strand.
AGCAAATGCTCGATCAGTGGCGCACCAGGCTAGGTGGTAATGTCGATACGAGCGTCATCGATACGCCTGAATTTCGTCGGTCCGTACTGGAAGGGTTGATCAAGCAACGGCTGTTGTTGGCTGATGCGGCAAAGGCGAGATCGACTGTTACTGATCAAGAACTGGCGGATCAGATCGCAGCGATTCCCGCTTTTCAGGATGACGGCAAATTCTCCAAGGTCCGCTACGAATTGCTGCTAAGGCAGCAAGGACTTACGCCTTTATCATTCGAAGAGCGCGTTCGGCAGGACATCGTGGTGCAGCGTTATCAGGAATTCATTGCGGGCACTCCCATTATTTCCAATGCAAGCATTGATGCATTGATTCGCGCTTCCGAGCAGGCGCGCGAGGTGAGCGTTGTCAGTTACGCGCCTGAGCAGTTCACTGGCCAAGTAAAAATTGACGATGCGGCTATCAAGGGCTACTACGACTCACACAAGCAGGATTTCACCATTCCGGATCAAGTGAAGGTTGAATACCTTGTTTTGTCGCCGGCTGAGTTGATGGGGCAGGTGGAAGTGTCGGAAGAAGAAATCAAGAAGCAATACGAAGCCCTCGCCGCCAAGTATGTGCAGCCCGAGGAGCGGCAGGCGAGCCATATCCTGATCAAAGCGGCAGCCGATGCAAGCGACGCGGATAAAAAGGCGGCTTTGGCGAAGGCCGAGGATCTGCTGAGGCAAGCGAAGGCCGAACCGGCGAAGTTCGCGGCCCTTGCTAGCAAATTTTCCGATGACCCGGGTTCCGCAAGCAAAGGTGGGGATTTGGGTTTTTTCAGGAATGGCGCCATGGTGAAACCCTTCGACGAAGCGGTTTTCCAAATGAAAAAAGACGAGATCCGCGGGCCGGTGCAGTCAGAATTTGGTTATCACATCATCAAACTTGCCGATATCAAGCCCAGCAAAGGCAAGCCTCTGGATGAAGTTCGCGGAGAAATCACCGCCGAGTTGAAGAAGCAAAAGGCCGGCAGGAAATTCACCGAGATCGTCGAATCGTTCAGCAACATGGTTTACGAACAGTCTGCCAGCCTTAAGCCTGCCGCGGACGCCTATAAGCTCTCGATCAAGCAAAGCGATTGGATAACGCGTAAAGGCGGCGAAGCGGCGCCGGAGTTGAACAACGAAAAGCTGTTGCAGGCGGTGTTCGGCGAAGAGGTGTTAAAAAACAAGCGGAATACGGAAGCGGTTGAGGTAGCCCCTAGCACGATGGTGGCGGCCCGCGTTGCGGAGTTTAAACCTTCGACATTACGTCCACTGACTGAGGTTAGTGCGGGAATCAAAGATTCACTGCTGCGGGAAGAAGCGAACAAGCTGGCGATAAAGCAGGGTAAGGATCACTTGGCTGAAATTAACAAAGGCGCGGTCCCAGCGACGTTGAAGTGGCCCGACGCTCAGTTGGTGAGTCGCCAGCAACCGGGAGCGCTAATTCGCCCTGAATTAGAAGCTGCGTTCAAAACGCCGACAAAGACGCTTCCTGCGTACACTGGCGTCGAAAGTCCTCAAGGCGGGTACAAGATTATTCGCGTTAGCAAGGTCACCGATGGCGCGCCGTCGGATGAGGCGAAGAAGCGCGCCTATCGCGAGGAGCTCAAATCTCGTACAGGGCAGCGGGAGTTTAGCGCGATGGTGGACAGCTTGCGCAATACCACTGAGGTCAAGGTGAAGATGGAAGCGTTGGAGAAGAAGGAGCAGTAAACGAAGAAATGGTCTGATTGCTCGCGATCAACCGCTGATCGCGAGCAATGTTTGAGCGGTTTCGCGTTACTCCTCCATTCCCGCCGCAGCCGTGTTGAAGCCCGCGTCCACGTAGGTAATCTCCCCCGTAATACCGCTAGCAAGGTCGCTGCATAAAAAAGCGGCCGCATTGCCCACTTCGTCAATCGTCACATTACGTCGCAACGGCGCAGTTTTCTCGACAAAGTTGAGAATCTTGCCAAACCCGCCAATGCCAGCGGCGGCCAAGGTTTTGATCGGACCGGCGGAAATGCCATTGACGCGAATTCCCTTCTTGCCGAGGTTGTAGGCGAGATAGCGCACATTCGCTTCCAAACTCGCTTTGGCAAGTCCCATCACGTTGTAATTCGGCATGGAGCGCACTGCGCCGAGATAGGTCAATGTGAGCAGCGCCGCGTTGCGGCCTTCCATCATTGGCAGCCCGGCTTTCGCCAACGCGGCGAAACTGTAGGAGCTGATGTCATGCGCCATGCGGAAATTTTCCCGCGTTAATCCATCCAACAAATCGCCAGCCAACGCTTCACGCGGCGCAAAGGCGATGGAGTGAACGATGCCGTCCAGGCCGTCCCATTTGGATTTGAGACTGGCGAAGACCGCTTCGATTTCATCGTCTTTGCTTACATCGCATGGCAGGATAATGTCGCCGCCCAGCTCGGGCGCCAGTTTCTCCACGCGCTCCTTCAGCCCTTCGCCGGCATAGGTAAACGCCAGTTCGGCGCCTTCGCGACGCATTGCCTTGGCGATACCGTATGCAATGGAACGGTTGGATAACAATCCAGTGACGAGAATTTTCTTGCCGGTGAGGAATCCCATGCTGTGTGCTCCGATGAAGGAC
>DATLHW010000159.1:0-7351 GCA_035539675.1 Burkholderiales bacterium
GCAATCCGCTCTAACGCAACGGCTCTGGCGTCATGCAGCCTCCTTAGTGACAACGATAGGCGTGGTTTGCGTGACCGGGACGGGACGTGTCGTTCGTTTCAGCCGAAAAGTAATGAACAGATCCGCCGCCAGTAAATAAAAGAGCAGAACCCCCTGAAACAATCCGGTGATGGAGGCAGGTAAACCGAGCTCTATCTGCGCGGTCTCACCACCCAGATAAAGCAACGACATCAACAACGAACCTAACACGACGCCAAGCGGATGCAGGCGACCGACGAAGGCGACGATGATGGCCGCGAAACCGTAACCGGGCGAAGCCGATGGCAACAATTGGCCAATCGGTCCGGCGACCTCGCAAACGCCTGCGAGACCCGCGACGGCGCCGCTGATCATTAGCGCGAGCCAGACGTTACGCTTCTCGCTGAACCCCGCATAAGCTGCGGCGGCGGGCGCAAGACCACTCACTTGCATGCGGAAACCGGCAAAGGTCTTTTGCGAAAAAAACCATGAAGCGCAAGCGAGCGCCAACGCGATGAGAAGAGCCCAGTTAGTGCGTACGCCTTCGACAAGGACCGGAAGCAAAGCGGCCTCATGGAACATCGCGGACTGCGGAAAGTTGTAACCCGCCGGATCGCGCCATGGTCCATGCACAAGATAGGAAAGCAACAGCCGAGCGATATACACCAGCATGAGACTGACCAGAATCTCATTGGTGTGGAAGCGATTGCGCAGAAAAGCAGGAATCGCCGCCCAAGCCATGCCGCCTAACGCGCCCGCCACAAGAACAAGTGGCAACAACCAGGCGCCTTGAACGTCGGCGAAATAAAGCGCAACGCCGCCGCCGAAAATCGCGCCAACCGTCAATTGCCCTTCCGCCCCGATATTCCAAACGTTGGCGCGAAAAGCGAGTGCGAGACCCAGACCGCATAAAATCAATGGCGTCGCTTTAAGCAACCACTCACCAACGCCATAGCTGGAGTCGAGCGGTTTGATAAAAAATACGTAAAACGCTTGGCTGGGATCTTTCCCCATTAGAGAAAACACCAGATAGCCGGTGACAAACGTCAATATCGCCGCGATGATCGGCGAAGCAAAGCGCATTGCCGATGACGGGGCCGGGCGCGCCTCAAGCTTAAACATGATTAACCTCATTGGAAGATACGGTCTCGAACTGCCCACTCATCCACGAGCCGATCTGTTCGATATTTGTTTCGCCAAGCTTGAGCGCGGGCGACAAGCGGCCGTTGGCGATAACGGCGATGCGATCGCTGATCATGAACAACTCATCCAACTCTTCGGAAACCACCAGCACGGCGACGCCTTGATCACGCAGGTCGATAAGCGCTTGCCGGATGAGCATCGCAGCGCCGACATCGACTCCCCACGTGGGCTGTGAAACGATCATTACTTTTGGCTCAAGGAATGTCTCGCGCCCAACAATAAATTTTTGCAGATTGCCGCCCGACAAGCTTTGCGCCAGCGATTGTTCGCCGCCGCATTTAACTTTGAAAGCGTCGATGACTCGCCGCGCATAAGCGCGTGCGGCGGCGCCATCCACAACGCCGGCGCGCACCATTCCACGACCTGCCGCCGTCAGCAAGGTGTTGTTAACCAGACTCATGGAGGGCACTGCCCCGCGCCCCAAGCGTTCCTCCGGCACAAAAGCCAGACCCAGGGCGCGGCGTTCGGCGGACGTTAGGCGGCCGGCAGCTTCTCCGCAGAGGTAAATGGAATGGCGCTCGGAACCGAGGCTTTCTCCGGAGAGCGCCGCCAATAATTCTTTTTGGCCGTTGCCCGAAACGCCGGCGATGCCAAGAATCTCTCCGCTGTGAACACGAAGATCAATGTCTTTCAAGGAAACGCCGAAAGGGTCCTGGGTCGGCAGTGAAAATCGCGCAAGCTCCAATCGAATTTCGCCCGGCTCCCGCGCAACGTGACGACACTCAGGCAACTCGGCGCCAATCATCATGCGCGCCAAACTGTCCGCGCTCTCGTTCTTCGGAATCGCCGTCCCGGAAACTCGTCCGCCGCGTAGCACAGTCGCGGTGTCGCACAAGGAGCGGATTTCATCGAGCTTGTGGCTGATGTAAAGAATGCTGCACCCCTCGGCGGCGAGGCGACGCAGCGTTTCGAAAAGCTTTTGCACCGCCTGCGGCGTAAGCACCGACGTGGGCTCGTCCATGATCAGCAACTTCGGCTCCTGCAGCAGGCAACGCACAATCTCAACGCGCTGCCGCTCTCCCACCGACATGCTGTGCACCAAACGATGAGGATCGATTGGCAAGCCATAACGCAAAGAAACTTTGCTGATTTGCTTGGCAAGCTCCGCAGGCTTCACGCGTTCATCCAACGCAAGCGCGATATTCTCCGCCACGGTGAGCGTCTCGAAGAGCGAGAAATGCTGAAACACCATGCCGATGCCAAGACGTCTCGCTTCGGCGGGGCTGGCGATGTTTACCGGACGCCCTTCCCAAATGATCGAACCCGCGTCGGGTTTGGCGACGCCGTAAACGATCTTCATCAAGGTGCTTTTACCAGCGCCATTCTCGCCAAGCACGGCTTGTATCTCGCCGGGCCATACAGTGAGGTCAATGTTGTCGTTAGCGACTACCGAGGGGTACCGCTTGGTAATGCCACGGAGCGTAAGTCGCGGCGTTTCATTTGACTGTTGAACTGCGTTCATAAGCTCTTCTTTGCTTGTGTGGTAACGCCGCTTGCTGCGGCGCACTCCGTCAATTGCAGCAATTGGGCGGCGACGGAAACGGCGATCGCCGCCGGCCGCTTATCGGTAATACCCTCTGCGCCAATCGGGCAGGTCAATCGAGCAATGCGTTCCAGCGGCACGCCTTGATGCGACAAACGTTGCATGAAGCGCGAGATCTTGCTGGCGGAGCCAATGAGGCCAGCCCAAATAAAGTCATCGCGTTGCAGAATGGCGCGACAGATTTCGTAGTCGATGTCGTGGCTATGGGTAAGCACCAAAAAATAGGTTCCCGGCGGCGCCGCTTCCACTTCATCCGCAGGCGAATCGCTGAACAGCGGCGTAACGTTGTCTGGAATCGTCGTGGGGAACATGGCTTCTCGGCTATCGATCCATGTGATGCGAAACGGCAAATCCGCCATGATCTTCACCAACGCCTTACCGATATGACCGGCGCCGAAAAGCCATAAAGGCGTGTCGGGTTGATCGATTCGCTCGATCAAGAAGTCTGGCTGCGCTTCCGGGGAACGAATAAGGGTCGCCCGCGACGCATTCGGCATCAGCAATCTGTACGTCTGAGCGCGATGCGCCTCGGTATCGGATGAATCGGTGAAAATTTGTCGCTCCGGTCGTCCGACGCCATTAGGTCGCGTCGCGACCACGACAGGCTTCCCATCCTCGCGAATCCGCATGGCGTCGCGTAAAAAGTCGCGATCCCCCGTGGTGAAACGTTCGAACCATAACTCCACAACGCCGCCACAGCACTGGCCAAGCGTCGCGCCCAGCGCAAAGCGGTCAAGCCGTAGCGGCGCATCGCTGGATTTCAACATCTGGCGCGCGGTTTCAATCGCTTTCAGTTCGAGATGACCGCCGCCAATGGTGCCCTCTTCCGTAGTTTCACCGACCAACATGCATGCGCCCTGCTCTCTCGGCGCAGAGCCGCGCACCCGGGCAACCGTGACGCGCACAAGCGTCGATTCCGAATTGAGGCGGCGATGCAATACGGGAAACCAATCGATCATCCAGCAACCTCTCTGGCTGCGCCTGCGTCAGGCCGATCTTCTTGACGCCCGACACTTTCGATAGCCCGCAAGATGGACTCGGGCGTCGCCGGCGCGGAAAGTGTGGGACGGCCATGCTCTCCGCCGCAGGCCGCCACGGCGTCGCGTATAGCCTGGAAAACGGAGATGGCAAGCATGAGGGGCGGCTCGCCGACAGCCTTGGAGCGATAGATCGTATCTTCGCGGTTGGGCGAATTTTCCAGGATTCGCACTCGAGCATCGACGGGCCAATCGCTAACGCTGGGGATTTTGTAGGTTGAAGGCGCATGCGTTTTCAATTCGCCGCGCTCGTTCCACCATAGCTCCTCGCTGGTGAGCCAACCCATGCCTTGTAAAAATCCGCCCTCGATTTGTCCCAGGTCAATGGCGGGATTCAGAGAACGGCCAACATCATGGAGTATGTCCACGCGCAGCAAGCGGTTTTCGCCGGTTAGCGTATCGATCGCCACTTCGGAAACAGCGGCTCCGTACGAGAAGTAGAAAAATGGCCGCCCACTAAAAATCCGACGGTCGTAGTCCAATTTTGGCGTTCGATAATAGCCTGCCGCCGACAATGAAATTCGGGCCATATACGCTTCGCGCACAACTGTCGCGAAGTCCATCGCATGCGTTCCGAAATAAACGGAACCGTTCTCGAATCGGACCGATTCAGGCGCCGCGTGATATTTATCCGCGACGAAATAGATCAATCGTTCCTTCACCGTACGCGCGGCCGCCTGCGCCGCCTTTCCATTCAGGTCGCTGCCTGAAGACGCGGCGGTGGCGGACGTATTGGGAACCTTGCTGGTGTCCGTCGCGCTAACCCGCACCTTGGCGAGTGGAAGGCCAAATTCCTCAGCGACCACCTGCGCCACTTTAGTAAAAAGGCCCTGCCCCATCTCCGTGCCGCCGTGATTGAGCAGCACGGTTCCATCGGTGTAGACATGCAACAGCGCGCCAGCTTGATTGTAGTGGGTGGCGTTGAAGGAGATGCCGAATTTGACTGGCGTGAGCGCGATGCCGCGTTTGATGATGGGGCTTCGCGCATTGAATTCGGCGATATCCTTACGCCGCTTGCGGTAATCGCTCTCCACGCTCAGCTGGTCGACGAGCGACTGAATAATGTTGTCTTCGACCTTCATGTGATACTGCGTCGTATCGCGCTCGCCGATCCCATAGAAGTTCGCATGGCGCACATCGAATGGATCGCGCCCCAGATGACGCGCGATGTCGTCGATCACATTCTCGATAGCCATCATCCCTTGGGGGCCGCCGAAGCCACGGAAGGCGGTGTTCGACACGGTGTTGGTTTTGCAACGATGCGAGACAATCTCCACGTGCTCAAGAAAATAGCAATTGTCCACATGAAACATTGCGCGATCATTAACGGGCCCAGAAAGATCCGCCGAGTAACCGCAACGCGAAGCGAGCATGAGTTTGAGCGCGGTAATGCGTCCGGTCTCATCAAAGCCAACATCATATTCGACAAGAAAATCGTGGCGTTTTCCGGTCATGATCATGTCGGCGTCGCGGTCTAAACGCAGCTTCACCGCACGACGTGTTTTAGTCGCTAAAACCGCCGCCACACACGCAAGCAGCGCCGGCTGACTTTCCTTCCCGCCAAACGCGCCCCCCATACGCCGGCACTGAACCACGACATCATGCGAATGGAGATTCAGCGTATGCGCAACCATATGCTGGACTTCGGTAGGATGCTGGGTAGAGCTATAAATAAGCATTCCGCCACCTTCCTGAGGAATGGCGGCGGCTATCTGCCCTTCCAGATAAAAGTGGTCCTGACCTCCGATGCTGACTGCGCCTTGGAGGCGATGCGCCGCCTTTGGCAGTACGGCGTCAGGCTCGCCGCGACGTAGCGTTTCACTGGGCAGCACGTAACTGCGCGCGGACAGCGCTGCGGGTATATCGAGAATGGCCGGCAACGTCTCATACTCGACGCGAGCAAGGTCTGCCGCTCGACGCGCCGCTTCGCAAGTTGTCGCGGCGACTGCGAAGAGCGACTGCCCGGCGTACTGCACGAGAGACTCGGCGAAGATGGGATCGTCCGCCAAGATCGGTCCATAGTTATTGGCGCCCGGTATGTCCTTGGCCGTGGCGATTGCGACAACGCCAGGCGCTGTGCTGACGGCGGAGAGATCGATGCTTGCGATGCGACCGTGGGCGATGCGGCTCATGCCCAGCGCTGCGTGCAAGGTATTCGCAGGCAATGCAATGTCGTCGAGATAAACGGCTTCGCCGGTGACGTGTAAATGGGCGCTCTCGTGCCGCTCCGATTGACCGGCAATAAGGGGGCGTTGCTTATCGGTCATCGCGCTAAGTCCCGCTCTGAGTTGCCGAAACTGTGGTGACGCGAATCGGCGCCTGCATGCCACTGTGTTCCAGATAGAAACGTCGCATCAAATTTTTAGCCGTATGCAATCGATAATCGCTGCTCGCGCGCATATCGCTAAGCGGCTGAAAATCTTCCGCGATTTTCGATATCGCTAGTTCAATGCTCTCGGACGACCAAGACTTACCGATAAGCATCTCTTCCATATGCGTGGCTCGCTTCGGTATTGCGGCCATGCCTCCATAAGCAATGCGGGCCGAAGTGATTTTCCCGTCATTCAATTCCACAACGTATGCGCCACAAACCGCCGAGATGTCCTGATCGATGCGCTTGGAAATTTTATACGTGGCGACCAGGGGCTTAACGCCCGCCAGCGGAATGCGCACTGCGGCGACGAATTCGCCCGCTGTTAGCGCCTTCTTTTGATAGCCGAGGTAAAACTCATCCAATGGGATGGAACGAGTCTTGGCTCCGCAGCGGAGTTCAATGCTTGCGCCAAGCGCGATGAGTATCGGCATCGAGTCGCCGATTGGCGAACCGTTCGCGATATTGCCGCACAAGGTGCCGGAATTTCGGATCGGCAATGAAGCAAATCGGTCCGCCAATTCGCGAAGCATTGGGTAATGAGCAACGATCGCCTCATACGCGTCCGACAGACGCACGGCGGCGCCGATTTCCAGGTTGCTACCAACCTGACGAATCTCTTTTAACTCCGCTACTTCGCCGATGTATATGAGAGGCGGCAAATTGCGCTTCTGCTTGGTGACCCACAATCCAATATCGGTGCCGCCGGCCAGCAACAACGATTGCGGCTGCGCTTCGTAAAGCCGGGCCAATTCATCGATATGCAAGGGCGCGTGATAACCCTCGTCAATGCGAAGGGACGCATCGGGACCGCGTTGAAGTGACTTCAGCAACGCCATACGCTCCGGGCTTCTCGCCGCATTTCGACTCCACACGTCAGGCTCGGCGTAGGCGTTCATTCGGCATCCCGCCTCAATGATGGGGCGATAGCCCGTGCATCGGCATAAGTTTCCCGACAACGCATTCACAACGTCCTCTCGACTCGCCTCCGACTGATTGAGATAGAGCGCGAATAAAGACATGACAAAACCGGGCGTGCAGAAACCGCATTGCGAAGCGTGGTTATCCACCATGGCCTGTTGCACCGGATGGAGAGAATTGTCGGCGCCCTTAAGACTTTCCACCGATACGACTTCCTTGCCATCCAGCGTGGGCAAAAAGCGAATACAAGAATTGACC
>DATLHW010000160.1:0-3125 GCA_035539675.1 Burkholderiales bacterium
TTTGAGCCTCACCAGATCGACAAGGCTTTGTCGCATTCGCGGCTCATCATCGACGACGAGCAATCTTGCAGTCCTCTCGGCCACTTGCATGAGCCGCTCCCCTCTTGAACCTTCAAACGCCTAGGTTCTCCGCAAAGCAACAAAAGGCGCTTGGCGAAAGTGCTAGAACGTATTCTGTTCTTGTTATAAGACGTGCAGCAAAGGTGCTCTTGGATTCCTTGAGAATAACAAGGGGGCCGAGATCACGCAACAATCCCACACGCTCTAATAGAGCATTCTTCTTGAAAGAAGCAGAAATAGCTCAAGATCGTCATGAACTCCCAGGATTCACGCGTGAGACATGGCTCAGGAAAACATGTTTATTCATTTGACCATGTATGCGCGAAAGACAAGAAGCAACAGACGCGGGAAATTTCAATTAATCACTAAACACCCCATATTTACCAAGGGGGCACGCATGCCCTGACCAATGTGCGGTGCGCCGTTAGCGTATAGACATTGATGGGAAGAATACGATACAGCTTGCACTATAAGTGCGTTCGTTTCTCAATCCTCAGAAATGTCAGTCACGGAAATTATTGAACTGGAGAGGAAAACCGAGATCGGCGCTGCGAATTAGCGCAATAGCTTCTTGGAGGTTGTCTCTCTTGGCGCCGGAAACGCGGACAGCATCGCCCTGAATGCTTGCTTGCACTTTTAGCTTGCTGTCCTTAATGAGCTTAACGATTTTCTTAGCTAGCTCAGTCTCAACGCCGACCTTCACGGTCTCGGTCTGCTTTACCTTACTACCTGACACTTTCTCTATCTTGCCAAGATCAAGGCATTTAATGTCGATGTTGCGCTTGATTAACTTGCCGACCAAAATGTCCTGAACTTGGCCAAGCTTAAATTCGTCATCAGCATGTAAAGTAAGAACAAACTCCGACTGCTCGACCCGAGCGTCGGAGCCCTTAAAGTCAAATCGAGTTCCAACTTCCCGATTTGTCTGATCAACGGCGTTCTTTAATTCCTGCTTATCGACTTCGGAAACAATATCGAAAGATGGCATAGGAGTGCGGGCGCCTCTTTATTCAAAATGGCAAACGTAATCCAGTGTTTCGAGGATCTCGATATCAAACGAAGAATTTCCGGGCACGTCAAAACTTGCACCCGCGCCGTACGATTTCCATTCCTGTTGTCCTTTCAGGCGAACGCGACACTTGCCCGCGTTCAATTCCATGATTTCAGGAGCGCCGGTATTGAAAGTCAACATCGCCGGAAAAATGACCCCCACGCTCTTACGGGTTCCATCGGGAAATAACACGGTATGAGACACACACTTGCCATCGAAATAAACGTTGGCTTTCTTTAAAACACTAACATTGTCGAACTGACTCACTTGCTTCTCCTAGCTTCGTTTTAATTTTGCGGCAATTCGCATACGTAACGCATTCAACCGGATAAAACCACCGGCGTCAGCTTGATTATAGGCGCCAGCATCATCCTCGAAGGTTGCAATCGTCGGATCAAACAACGAATCGGTTTTCGAATCGCGCCCGACCACCGACACGTTGCCTTTATAAAGCTTGAGGCGCACCCAGCCATTCACATGCTGCTGCGTATGATCGATCAATACCTGAATCGCTTTACGCTCAGGGCTCCACCAATAACCGGTATAGATCAATTCCGCGTAACGGGGCATCAGGTCATCTTTAAGATGAGCGACTTCACGATCAAGACAGATCGACTCTATTCCGCGATGGGCTTTTAGCATGATTGCGCCGCCTGGCGTTTCGTAGCAGCCGCGGGACTTCATACCCACATAACGGTTCTCAACCAAATCCAAGCGGCCAATTCCGTGTTTGCCGCCAAGACGATTGAGTTCGGTCAACACCTGCGCGGGCGTCATTTTTTTACCATTAACGCCAACGATATCGCCTTGCGCATACTCCAGCTCCAAATACTCAGCCTGATCCGGCGCCTTTTCTGGCGATACCGTCCACCGCCACATGTCTTCTTCCGCCTCGTGCGCAGGATCTTCCAGCGCCCGCCCTTCAAAGGAAATATGCAGCAGGTTCGCATCCATGCTGTAGGGGCTGCCGCCCTGCTTGTGCTTCATCTCGATGGGAATGCCGTGCTTTTCGGCATAGGCGAGAAGCTTTTCACGGGAGGTCAGGTCCCATTCCCGCCATGGCGCGATTACATGGATGTTAGGCTCCAAGGCGTAGTATCCCAATTCGAACCGCACTTGGTCGTTGCCCTTCCCCGTCGCACCGTGAGACACCGCATCCGCGTTGACCGCACGAGCGATTTCAATTTGCCGTTTGGCGATCAAAGGCCGCGCGATACTGGTGCCCAATAAGTACTCGCCTTCGTAAATGGCATTGGCGCGAAACATCGGAAAAACGAAATCGCGAACGAACTCTTCTCGCAAATCATCGATAAATATTTCCTTGATGCCAAACTTCTTCGCCTTCTCGCGTGCAGGCTCCAGTTCTTCGCCCTGGCCTATGTCCGCGGTAAAGGTCACCACTTCACATTGATAGGTGTCCTGTAGCCATTTCAAAATGACCGAGGTATCCAAGCCACCGGAGTACGCCAATACAACTTTTTTAACTTCACTCATGGAATGATCTGCCGACTAAATTAAACAAAGAAAGGGCGTTGCAAATGCAACTGAAAGGTTGTTAGTAAATCATTACCTCTCAGGCATTTTCCAACCGACCCAATAATAAATACTCGAGAAGCGCTTTCTGCACATGCATTCTGTTTTCCGCTTCGTCCCACACAACGCTTTGAGGCCCGTCCAACACGTCCGCTGAGACCTCTTCGCCGCGATGAGCCGGTAGGCAATGCATGAACAAAGCATCGGGCCGCGCCTGGGCCATCATGTCCGCATCCACCTGGAAGTCCGCAAACGCTTTTTTACGGTCATTGGTCTCTGCCTCGAAACCCATACTAGTCCAGACATCGGTTGTGACCAAATCAGCGCCCTGCGCAGCTTGCATTGGATCGGTAAAACACTCCAGATAGCGACTACCAACGGACGCGCTCCGTTCCGGTTTCAACTCGTACCCTACCGGCGCCGCCACGTGCAGTTTGAAATCAAAAATCTTGGCGGCCTGAAGCCACGTATTGCACATGTT
>DATLHW010000161.1:0-2561 GCA_035539675.1 Burkholderiales bacterium
ACTCCCTTTCCGCCCCGACTGGCCCCGGATAGATAGCGCAATCCCCAAAGACGCAGCCATGGAAGCGAGAATAGCGACCATCGTCGCTTCCATGTCTCTCCAGGAAAAAGTCGGTCAAATCACACAACCCGAGATTCAAAGCATTAAGCCCGACGAAGTGCGTCAGCACTACATCGGCTCCGTGTTTAGCGGGGGCGGGTCATGGCCGGACGCCAACAAACATGCATCGCCATCGGAGTGGCTTAGGCTTGCGGACGCCTATTGGGATGCATCCATGTCCACAGATTCCTCCATAAAAATTCCTGTCATGTGGGGAATCGATGCGATTCACGGTAATAGCAATGTATTTGGCGCGACGTTGTTCCCCCACAACGTTGGCCTTGGAGCCATTCGCGATCCCGACCTCATTCGCCAAATTGGCGCCGCAACTGCCCGTCAACTTCGCGTGACTGGTCAGGATTGGACCTTCGCTCCTACCGTGGCGGTTGTGCGTGATGATCGTTGGGGTCGAACCTACGAGGGTTATGCGGAGCATCCGGCCATCGCCCAAGCCTACGGTCGAACGATTGTCGAAGGATTGCAGGATACTGAAGCGAACAACCAATCTAATCGGCATCGTCTGGGCGACTACGGCGTGATCGCGACCGCGAAGCATTTCATTGGCGATGGCGGCACGGATCAAGGGAGAGATCAGGGCGTCAACGCGTCTTCCTCGGCTGACATGATCAATATTCACGGGGAAGGTTTTTTCAGTGCACTTGCGGCAGGCGCGCAGGCGGTGATGGTTTCTTACAGCAGTTGGACGAACGAGACGTTGGGAATTTTTGAAGGCAAGCTGCACGGCAGCAAGCTCATGCTTACCGATGTATTAAAAGAGAAGATCGGTTTTGATGGCTTGGTCATATCGGACAGCAATGGCGTTGGCCAAGTGCCGGGTTGTAGTAATTTTCGTTGCGCGCAGGCGATCAACGCCGGCATCGATATGGTCATGGTCCCCACCGATTGGAGAAAATTTATTTCCAACACCATCGATTTGGTTGAGCGCGGCGACATTCTCATGTCGCGCATCGATGATGCGGTTACCCGAATACTGCGGGTGAAGTTTCGAGCCGGTTTGTTCGATAGTCCCAAGCCTTCTGGGCGTCCGTATGCTGGCGACTTGTCACAGCTTACGTATCGCGAACTTGCGCGCGAAGCCGTGCAAAGATCCTTGGTGCTGTTGAAGAATAACAATAACGTGTTACCCCTAGCGCGGAATCAACGTGTACTGGTCGTGGGCAAAAGCGCCGACAGCTTACCCAATCAAACAGGCGGTTGGTCGCTCACTTGGCAGGGAACGCACAACTGTAACGACGATTTTCCGAATGGCTCGACTATCCTCGCTGGAATTCGGGATGTCATTGGAGGCGGAAATCTCGTTTTTAGTGAAGACGCCGAGAGTGTGGATGTCACGAATTTCGACGTGATCATTGCGGTTATCGGCGAAAGACCTTATGCCGAGAGCGGCGGCGATATTGGTCGGAACAAAACCCTGGAGCATTGTAGCCGCTATCCCGAAGACTTGGCGGTGCTGGACAAAGTAAGCGGCAAGGGCGTTTCCGTCGTCACCATCTTTATTTCTGGGCGCCCGCTTCACGTCAATAAAGAACTAAACCGCTCCGATGCTTTTATCGCCGCGTGGTTGCCTGGAACGGAAGGCGATGGCGTCGTCGACGTTTTATTCCGTAAGGCCAATGGCGATATCGATAAAGACTTCCAAGGCGCGTTGTCTTACTCCTGGCCGCGAACCGCGCAACAGACGCCGCTTAACTTTGGCGACGCGGACTACGATCCGTTATTTCCGTATGGCTACGGGCTTAGCTATAAAACTGCGAAAAACTTGTCGCTGCTAGACGAATCTTCGCCACGCGACATTACCAAGGAGGTCGGCTCCCGGGATATCGCCACGCAGGATCTTACGATCTATGTGCAGGGCAGCGTGGCGCCTTATCGGTTCTATGTCGGCTCGCCGGCGAGTTGGAGCACCTTGGTTGGCGATGATTTGGATGGCTCCGTCGCGTCTCCAGAAGATAATGTCACCGTGCAAGCAGCCAACGTGAACGCCGTAAGCGATGGCAGACTTGTAACGTGGACTGGACTCGGTCCGGCCCAGGTCTGTCTACAGTCGCCTCGGACCGCCGATTTGCGACGCTACCTGAACGCCGCCGGCGTGTTGGCTTTTGACGCTATCGTTAACCGGACGCCGTTAGGTTTTGTGAAAATGCGGATCGATTGCGTTTGGCCCTGTTGCGGAGAATTGGACGCAACAACACTATTCCGCGATATGCCGCTTAACCTCAAGCAGACGGTGAAGATTCCGCTGAGTTATTTCGCTGCCAGCGGGGCTGATTTCTCCGCGATCGATACGGTATTCTTGATTTATACCGAAGAAGCATTTTCCATCGCGATTGCTAACATTCGTTGGATGCCGGAAGCAGTGAAGGAGGGCGTCTAAACTTATACGCATGACCTCGTTTACCGACGTACATGCAATCGCAATCACCCAATTCCATGATCTGCAA
>DATLHW010000162.1:0-10650 GCA_035539675.1 Burkholderiales bacterium
ATATGAGGAATATCTCGATGGCGTAAAGCTGGATGTTGAAAGACTTAAAACAAGATTTAACAAATCCATTGGAAATATTAATGAAATTACTGAACATATTGCGACGTATGCTAGCCAACCCGGGGTCAAGGTAGATCATCCCTATTTGATGCATGCGTTAAATGTATTGGGGCTGAAGGATTTACAGACCAAAGGTGAATTGACAAAAGAAGATATCGATTTGATTAATCAGACCGTGGCTAAACGACGTAACGAGGCCGAAGATAACAAGCAGATTCTGGGTTGGGATGAAGGTGAGGTGGAGCGGAGGCATGCCCGGTTGCTTTCCACATACAGTGAAGAGCAATTGACGCAGTGGCGGATCAAAGTGATTGCAAGTCATATGGATCTTTCTCAAACGGCCAGCCAAGCAGACATCGCCTTCGTCGATCGGGCGTTAACGAGTATCGGGAGACAGTTGGACGAAGTAGCCGCATGGGAAATATGCCAGCCGCGTAAAGCAGATCCCTATGCGCCTCTCAAAAAGCAACTCGAAATAGTTAGAGACCATTTCGATGAATGGCGGAGATTGTATGACTGGATGAGTTTGGAGTTGGAGTTGCAACAGCACCGCCGCGAGAAAAAACAGGCGCCAAAAGAACAGCTATCGGCGGATCTTACAAAGATAAGCAATCGATTTTCAGAACAGATGGCCGCGGCTGCGGAGCGCACGCAAGACGCGGAAAATCAAGAAGCGGCGCCGGGACCTGAATGGTGGGGACGAGTCGTTCCGAGATTGGGTAAGGCGCCCTGGCCTAGGGCGTCGCTTTGGCTTCGAGGGTGGGGACGAATCGTTCCAAGATTGGGTAAGGCGCTCGCCGAGTCCATGGAGATTAATGCTGCTTCGCCGGAAGAGCAGGTAGATCAAAAGTTATCGGCAATCATTGAAAAAATGAAGATGGCGTTCGCTAATCCTGCGGCGGAGGGAGCGTGGGATCGCTTGCAAGATTTACGGCGTCAAGCAAGAGAACTGAGGCTGGAAACGCCGGGGCAAAAAAACATCGATAGCCTCGGCGAGGCGGTTACCGCTCTCAGGACGAATGATCCATTGCGAGCGCGGTCATATGAACAGCGTATGGATTTCTTCGCCCTATATCGGTCAATGTGGAAAAAAATTGATCTGCTCCAGAAAAAAGAAAATGACTGGCAAATAGAAGGTCCAACGTTATCGCAGCTTTTGCAGCAGCGTTTAGCGAGCGCGGGAGCTAACCTACGTGAAATGCCTGCGAAACATCAGGATCTGATGAGCTATCTGCTAGAACTGGAGAAGCCGTATAAATGGGATAAAAGAAATATAAGGGAGTTGATTGGTGACTATAAAAAGAAGATGGCGACTACGAAGGTAGGGACGGAGTCAGTCGCTCACGAATTCAATCCCGAAGAATTTGGATACGTAATGCCTCCGCCTCGGTTGAGGGAGACTGTGCGTCGGCCGCCCAATCAGCTTTTAAATACATTGAATGACGATCGCTTCAAAGCACGGATAGAGCATGAACTCGCGTTGCTGAATGATAACGAGTTTCGGAGCTTGGATGAGTTGCCTCCCATGCTTAAGGGAGTCGTATCGCGTTTGCTGAACGCAAAAGAAGAACAATCGGTCAGCCTAAATGAACTTGATCAGCGTGTGAAAGAACAGAAACGCCGTTTGGGAATGGAGTTGTTGAGATGGGATCGCGAAGTTATGCCTTTAGAAAAAGGGAAAATAAAAGCCGAGATCTTGCTGCTAGAGGAAACAAAACGCGTGTTGGAAGCGGAGGAGCAAGCGCAAGCCGCGGGAATGCCGTTGGATGCGGCTCATTTGAGGCTTGAGCAAGCGATACAAGTAGAGGGAGCGAGACGCACGCGTGGCTGGAGCGAGCAAGAGCAAACGCTTGACGACGTTAGCGCTTGGCTAATGTTTGATGATCCTGAGTTACAACGAATACGAAATCGCATCGAGGCCGATAAAAAGCAGGCGGAGTCGTATAAAGCCCCCGTTTCTCTAGAGTTGGAGGATGCCGTCACCGATTTGGAGAGTCGGCTTGATGACGCAGAAGCTTGTTCTCTGGGCGAGTCGCAGCAAGCGGTTGTGCGCGATTTTGAGGAAACCCTACAAGGTTATACGCCTGTTAAAAAGCAGTTGATAAGAACACTGCAAGACAAATTGAGCGAATTCGAGAACGACCTAAAAGATTCTATGGATACGAGCTCCGTAGTCATCAAAGATGAATTGCGACGGTTTCGGCGGGCTTTGGAATATCCGGCAAACGAAAATCCGAGCACTGTACTCGATACGGTTCGTGGCGTTATTAGTAACCTGAGGGATTTTCAAAATCAGCAAAGCGCTATCGAAAAGGCGTTACTTCAAAGAGCTCATCGGGAATTGAAGAGTTTTGAGAGTATGTGGGTGTTAATGGTTGTAACGCCATTTCATCATATAAGCAGCATGGACACAGAGAGGAAAAGGCGAGAACAGCTAAGAATCGATCAGCGAATACCTGGCGCCTTATTGAGCAGAGTTCAGGAAAGTTTTAAGGAGCTGAGACAGCAGGAAAAGACGTATGAAGAGGCGCCGGAAAGCGAGCGCGAGGCGAAATGGGATGATGAGTGGGAATCGCGTTTTGAAAAACTGAAGACAGAGCAAAGAACAGCGGCGCATCGAGAGGCGGCTTTACAAGACGCCACTACGAATAAGCGCCACGAAATACAGCGTCAGCTCAATGGGGAAATTCGCGATAAAGCTCGAAAATTCGTCAGATCGGAAAAACGCTACTCGTTTGAAGATGGAGAGAAGTACATTGCGGATCAATTGAAAGCCGCAGCGGACGGTGTAAAAAAAGAGGTGGAGCGGAAGATTAACTCCGTAGAGGTGCAACAAGCGATCGAGTCTGCCGTTAGTAAGGAGCTGGAGTCCCAATATGGATCCGCCGTCAGGGGGCGTGAAAACAAGGCGGATGTGGCGACGTGCGAAGGGATGATGAAATATGTCGAGCATCAGCGGCGGCGTTTGCAAGTCTGGGAACCCCTGGGATACGAATTCCCTCGCTTGAAGGAAAGAGCGGAATATCTTGGACAGAGAGTCCGGGAATCGAGGGAATATGACGGAAATTATCTTCTGGAGAGTCTAATAGATGATTCATTTCCGGAATTGGAAGCCAAATGGTCGGCGCTTGCCAGGACAAATACGTCCATAGATACGGCGGTCATCCAATCCTTGGGGGACGAATTCGGCGCCATCAAGATGGAGTTCGCGAGAGCCCCGCAATTGACGAAGCTGGAAACTGCGGAAACCATGCAGATGCTCATTCAATCTTTTGATCGGCTAACCGAACTGGGTAACAAAATTGATGAGTTGATATGGGAACATCAAGAAAACCTTACCGACCGGGCGCGGGATGCGCGCGAATTAGTCGAAGCGTTGCGTAAGCAACAAAGTGCGAAGGATGTGGCGGAAAGCGCTGAGGATAAAGCCGAGATACAGAAAGAAATTGAAAGAATCGAGTTGCTGCTTAATAAACAATTGGAAACTCTGCGGAGTTGGAGCCGAGGAGAAAAAGAGTCCGAGTCGATTATTGATGAGTTTGACAAAAGTGATATCCCCAAGCTGATGCAGATCCCCCACGATTGCCAGAAGACGAGTCTCAAGGGCGAGCGCGAGTCGCTTGAACAAGTTTTAACGGCCGACGAAAATCGTAGGAAGTTGATGGTCTGTTCCATGCCCCAGTCGCTAACGATGGAAACCGTTGTGCAGTGGCATGATGAATTCGAGGCCATGACGGAAGAAAGGGCGACGGTAAGAGAGCGTATTCGGCGCCTGGATGCACAGCTGGAGTTAGATAAGGAAATCGCAACGTTTGAAAATGCAATTTCTACCTTAAAGAAGATGTGGGAGGCATACCCGGGCCCAACGCAAAACCCGGATCCACCAGCGCAGCCCTCTTCGTCGTCACAACCCATGGACTCTGCGGAAATGCAGCGAAAGATCGACTGGTGGAGCCGCGCTATTGTCGGGCAAAAAGAAAAATTCCAACAGTTTCCTGCGGACAGCATAGAGGAGACGCCGCTAAATGAAATAAGAGCGGTGCTGAAGTATCTTCGTAGCGCTATTGAAACCACATTGACTGACGCTACGTTCGCTGACGTCAAAAAAAATTATTTGAGCGAACTAAACGAGAAGGCGGAGGCGCGCCAAGGCCGCTTGAATCGCGTGCAAGAAATGATGGCCTTGCTACCCTCGTTAAAGTTGTATCTGACTCAAGATCATTCTTATGCGCAACGAAGGCAAACTAAAGCGGTGGAACATATAACAAGTTTGAATAACGGAATGCTCAGTAAACCCGATATTCCAACTTTAGCCGAGTGGGGGCAGAAGGTGGAAGGAGATATCGCCTATGTTCTGAACGATGGTGGTAGGGACCGCCCCATAGAAAATCTGGCGACAGCTTTGCAACCAATAGTGAGCCTGCACGATACCATCCATGTGTTGGAAGAGGCGCTACAGCCGTTGCCGGGGGCGGAGATCGTGTTAGGGAGCGAATTTAAAAACCGCACTTTGCTCCACAAGGCAAGCCGTTATATCAGGCAATCCTCTTTAGCGATAATCGGATCAAACGCCGCAATGTCGTATAGGGTTATGGAGGGGGGCGTGCAAGTGATGGAGGAGAAAGATGGGGGCCTTGTTCCTGGGGATGATATCCGCAGAGATATTTCGGCAAAGCCTGCGAATACTGAGGAAAATAAGGCGTTGTGGCAGTGGCTGAAGGACGCGGGAGTTTCCGAGGCAACGCGTTTTCATTGGGCGCCCAATGAATTCCCCGATGGAGCGGGGTTAAAAATTCCGGAAAATACTTGTGTTGATTACATCTCAGGCAGTAAAGCGGGAGAGCCGCAGGCTTCATTTCTGGTTCGTAATCCTAATCCAATGGTTAACCAGATGTTACGTGTGCCGGCGAATTGGCTACCGAAAGCCGAGCAGGAAAACCTTATAAAGAAAATTGATAACCTCAAGAAATCTATTGCGAAATCGAGTAATCAAAGTGGCGAGACATCAGGCAACGCACAAGAGAGATCGCATTGCGTTCGGCATCATGCCATTCCTTGTTTGAATATGAACGAACAACAACAAGCAAAGAGTAAAAGTAACGGACAAGCGCCACGACGATAATAGACATCTTTCGAAACCTACTGCGCGGCCCGAGATCAAGCCTGCGATGCAGGATTAATTTGAAAATGGAATCAGTGAAGCTTTTTCGGCGACTCTCCGGCGCCCAATTTTATCTCCATCATTTTCTCCACCATCTCCAGAATTATTTCGGACTGATATCCGGTCGCAAGCTGTTTAAGCTTCTCAGCGAATGGCCGATACAGATCGTTGAGCGTAACAATGTGATTGGCCCATTTGCGAATGTCTTTCATGTTACCGACGAGCGCAAGCTCGTAGAGGACCTGTAATTCTTCCGGGGGTGGAACTGACATTTTATCGAGGCGTTCACGTTTCGTGGCGGCGACCGCCTGCGGTTTGCCATGGCGCCAATCCAGATTCAATTGCGCGCCGATGGCTTGCAACAGCTCCTCTTCATGAATGGGTTTGGAGATGAAGGCGCTAGCGCCGGCCGCTAGACTTTCCGATTTATCCTCCGGCGTCGCGCTGGCGGAGATAACGAAGATAGGTGTTTGCTCCAGGCCAGGCGTTTCACGAATTTGCCGAGTGGCTTCGAGGCCATCCATGACGGGCATCATTCGATCCATGAGGATTAAGTCTGGCCGTGTTTCGCGCGCTTGCTCCAGCCCTTCCTTTCCGTTAGAGGCTTCGAATATTTCGAAGCCTAGCGGCGTCAGGAAATCGACCAGCATGGCTCGATTTCCAACTACATCATCGATGATCAACACTTTTTTCTGATTGCCTTTATAGCCCGTCACCACAGTCTCAGGCGGCGCCGGCGGCGCTTCCACACCGGTATGCACGGACAACTCGAACCAGAAACGGCTGCCTTCGCCGGGCTGCGTTTCAACGAGTATGTCGCCGCCCATCAGTCGAACGAGTTGACGGCTGATCGCCAGGCCGAGGCCCGTGCCTCCGATGCGGTAGTGATTGTCGCCAACCTGTTCGAAGGGTTGAAAGAGCGCGCCGAGTTGGTCCTCATTGATGCCGACGCCGGTATCGATGACTTCAAAGCGCAGTCGCACTTCGGTCTTGCTAACGGGTTTGCTCAATACGCGTAATCTGACTTGTCCGCGGTCGGTAAATTTCACCGCGTTTCCGAGGAGGTTCAACAAAACCTGCCGCAAGCGCTTTCCGTCCGCCTCGACCGCCAATGGCGAATCGGGCGATGGCTCGTAGACGAACAGCAGGCTTTTCTCTTCAGCTTTTATCCGAATGATGTCGGCGATCATTTGCAGGAACGCGGGCAGATTGATCGGGCTCGGATATAGCTCCATCTTGCCAGCCTCGATCTTGGAAAGGTCGAGTATGTCGTTGATGAGCGTCAACAGATGTTCGCCGCTCTGTTGAATGGTGCTCAAGCCGCCGCGCTGGCGATCGTTTAAGGTTTTATCTCGCCGCAGAATTTGCGCATATCCCAAGATGGAGTTCAGCGGCGTTCGCAATTCGTGACTCATGTTGGCGAGGAATGCATTCTTCGCTCGATTGGCGACTTCCGCGCGGTCTTTGGCCACCATCAATTCGGCGGTTCTATCCGCGACCAACTCTTCGAGATTGTCCCGATGATGTTTCAACGCCTCCTCCGCCTGTTCTCGCTCCAGCACGCGTTGTTCGAGAGAAGACACCAGATTCTGAATACGATCGGTCATCGTGTTGTACGTTGTCGCCAACGTGCCGATCTCATCGCGGGAAACGACCTCGGCTCGCGCGGTCAAATCGCCGGCGCCAATGGCTTCGGCGGTGCGCGCCAGATTTCGCAATGGCAACGTGATTTGTCCGCCTAACAGATAGGCGAGGCCAAGTCCGGTAAGGGTCGCCACGACGACGCTTACCAGCACAATCAGCGCAGTGCGTCGCCCCGCTCGCTGGGCGGCGGATATTTCATTCGCCGCGTCCCGTTGCCCCGTGAAAGCGATGTCGGCGGCCAAGGGTTCGACAATGGTCGCCGCTAAACGAAACCCCTGCATCTTTTCGGCGATTTGTCCTTGGAGAACCTCCAATTGGCCAAAAGTGGTCACATAGTTTCGAATCGATTTGAGTAGACCCTCTTTCTCCGTCTCATTGAGATGGCGCGATACCGCAATTGTGCGTTTCAACAAGGAGCCGAGGTCGTGTACGCGCTCCAAGGCTGCTGTTTCTCCGCGCAACATGTACTCTCTTTCGCTTTGGCGTAATTGCAGCATGACGCCCGCCAAGAATTCGAGGCCGGCGCGTCCGTACAACTGACTCTCGATGGCCTGCGCCGCGCTATCCAACTGAACCATCAAGCCAACGCCTTCATTCTGACGTTGCCCAATCAACTCGACGGCCTCAAGAAAAGTTTCGGAGTAAACGTTGATATAAGGTTTTAGCGCAATCAGATTATCCGTGATCCGTTGACCGGTTTCGGTGCTATTGGTTGGTTGCTTGGCAAGCTCCAACTTGGCGATGATTTCCCGGATTCTCGCCATATGCTGCTGGTTAAGGGTGACGTATTGCTTTGAGGCGGCCTGAAAGCCTTCGGGCTCCACGTTCAACAGAAAGTTCGCTTCCGCGCGTCGGGCCTCTTGCAGTTCGGTTCTCATTTCAGCGACCAGACGCTCCAACTCCAGGCCGTGTTCGATCGCGGATTGGAAAGAGTCTTGAACGCGGCTCAGCCCCACAAGGCCGCTGAAGGCGACAACCAAGGTAAGGAGAACGAGCAGACCAAACGAGAAGGCGAGTTTGGTGCGGATGTTGGAGCGGGAGAAGAGGAATGCGAATAACGATTGCGTTGACGTCGGCTTTTCCGACATGACGATTTGCGTGGGGACTTGCGATTCAACGGGGTGATCCATCGCCCTGTCCCCGCTTTATCGCCAGTTGCGCGATCGCCCGTCCTTGAGCCGCTCCTGCTTCATGATCGAAACGGTAATGTATCCCGCCATAAATGCGAGATGCGCCGGCCTCCTCTGCTTTGGAATTCAAAACGCTTTTCTCTTTGGGAAAGAGTTGCCCCAGAACCTCAGCGCCAGCGCCGGAAAATGTGGAGTGCGCCGATGTGTAGGAAGGGAAATTAGGCAAGCCCACGGGCGTGGTGATAGCCGGATCGGCTTGCGATGGGCGAAGGACCGCGTAATGAAATTTCGTATCCCAGCAGGCGATGCCCGCGTCCATCATCGCCATATTGGTCAGCGCGAACACTCGGGCGGCGCGAACCTCGTTCAGACGGTATTTCAAAATCAAATCAGCCGCCGCTTTGTTCCAACGTCCGGGCGGCGTATACGATCCGGCGCCATCGACCCAGAGCGCCGCGATGCGTGCTTGTTCCGGCGTTCGAGTATCGGAGGTTTGCCTGACTTCAGAAAGGGCCGCATTGAACGTCGGAGAGTCAAATGTCGGCGGTGGCGGCGCTCTGAATTCCGTCACGGACGCCATCAACCAGGGTGTTACCCGCCCCCAGCTGGGGAAAACCTGTGCGGCGTTCGGCGCGGACGTCCATTTCCCCTCCCCTGGCGGAATGTCGCTGACCGAGACTGTGTCGGCCCCATCGATGCGCGCTCGTTTGATCACAAGGTCCGCAACCTCTCGGCCCAAGTATTCCCCGGACGTTATATCACTGCGAAAATTCACCCCAGCCCATAGTCGCGACTCCGTATGTTCCTTTGCCTTGTTATCGAAATACGCTGTTTCGCGGGGGTAGAGGTAGCCAAGCACAGCCGCTGACGCCGCTGCGATTGCGGCATGCTCCGAAGGATAAACAGGATCCAATGAGGCGGTCACGAACGGATTCACGTTGGAGTCCATTTTTGTTGGCGCCAAACGGTGGTGAAAATATTTGTTATTCCAAGCGGCGATGAGCGCATCGTATTGCGCCACGCTGAGCAATGCGTACACCCGGGACGCCATGACAGGATCCGTGCGGTTCTTAGCGACCGCCTCGCGCGCAATTTCGTTCCAGCGAATGGCGGCGCCTACATTCCAGAAGTTAATCGCCGTCTCCATTTGCGGCGTTCTTTGCGTCTGAAATGAAACGAGCTCCTGGATCTCCCGTCGAGGCTGATCCGCGTTTTCAGCGGGCGGCGGCGGTAGTCGAATGGCTTGAATGGATGGCAGAAGAATTGGCTTCCAACTGCCTGCTGTCGGTTCCGCCGATAGCGCTTTTTTCTCGCTACATCCGGAGAAAATGCTCCCAATAACGATGGCGCAAAGAAGCAATGAATTCAGGCCTATCCGGTATCCCACCTCTAACGGTCCCCTTTAGTCGTGTTTTTGAGCCTGTTAAGCGCTATTCAGAGTGCGTGGCGAACGACAATGCATAGGTGATGTGGATTATTCGCTATGACCTTCGCCAGGCGGATTTTACTTTTCCTTCCCGCAATCCCTGGGTGTCACATTCTTCTCCTTCGCATACTTGGCCGAGCCCGCTTCGATCAGGGGCCAGAGAAATTTGCCATCGGCCTCATACCAATCGGACGTATAGACCCATTGACGACCGTCCCAGGTATGGATGCGAGCACGCCGAGCCCCCTCGTGATCCTTGCATGAAGTCCTCAATGGTTGCATGAATCCATCGAATCCTAACGCTTTGATCCGCGCAAAGTCGATATTGAGATGTTCCGCGCCCCACTGGACCTGTTCGCCCGTCATCGGCTTATCGCCAAATTTCGCCTGGGCGGTGCGTATCGCTTCCACAAGCAACATGGCGCTCATCAAGCCACGATTGTAGAGCACCTGTCCCACCTCTTCCTGCCGACCGGCTCCTTTACCCTTCGCATGCAAATATTTCAACACATCCTGATGAACTTTGCCCACTTCCGAACTGTGTTGCAGGGCCAGTGCGTTATATTCCTCCGCAGCTCGTTTGGCGGGCAATAAATCAGGCTCCGCGCCAGCCCACCAGACGCCGTACATTTGCATACGCGGATAACCGATCGCGACCGCTTCCTTGATAGCGGTGGAATTCATCACTCCCCAGCCCCAAAGAAAGATGTAGTCAGGCCGGTTTTGGCGAATTTGCGCCCACGCCGCCTTTTGCTCAACGCCTGGATGAACCACGGGAATTGAATTGAACTCAAACCCAAGCCGCCGCGCATGCTCTTGCAGCACTGGAATCGGCTCTCGGCCATAAGGAGAATCATGATAGAGCAACGTGATCTTCTTGCCCTTCATGGATGCGGCGCCGCCCTCCAACTTGGAGATATGCTGAATCAAGATATCGGCCGCGCTCCAATAGGTGCCGAGTAATGGGAAGTTCCATTTGAATACGCTGCCGTCCGCGGACTCCGACCGACCGAATCCCGGCGTGAACAAGGGAATCTTGTCGATCGCCACCTTCTCGGTCAGGGCGATGGTAATGCCGGTGGACAAGGGATTAAAGCCAGCGGCGCCAGTCGGCCCCTTTCCCTTCAGCCGCTCATAGCAATCAACGCCGCGATCGGTGGCGTAGCCCGTTTCGCATTCTTCCATAAGGATCTTGACCCCATTGATCCCGCCATCTCGTTCATTAATCA
>DATLHW010000163.1:0-2613 GCA_035539675.1 Burkholderiales bacterium
GGTGTTAATTTGAACCATCACCCTCTCCCCAACCCCTCTCCCCTCAAGGGAGAGGGGCTCTGTCTTCTTTCCGTGCTTGTGATGATCGTCTTCTCCAACAATGTCAGCTCTTAACGCTTGTTTGGAAACTTCATAGGATTCATATTAGTGTTCGACCCAAAGGAATTCCTGCAAACCGTTCCGAATCTCCCCGGCGTCTACCGGATGCTGAGCGAAAAGGGCGATGTGCTGTATGTCGGCAAGGCGCGCGATTTGAAGAAGCGGGTATCGTCCTACTTCCAAAAGACGCTGCAAAGTCCTCGCATCGAGCTAATGGTGAATCAGATCGCGGCGATGGAAATCACCATCACGCGGTCGGAATCCGAAGCGCTGCTTCTCGAAAACAATCTAATAAAAAGTCTGGCGCCCCGTTACAACGTTTTGTTCCGGGACGACAAGAGCTATCCCTACATCATGCTGACCGGGCATGAATTTCCGCAAATCCGCTTCTATCGCGGCGGCTTCGTCAAACCGCATCAATATTTTGGGCCCTTTCCTAACGCCTGGGCGGTGCGGGAAACCATTCAGCATTTGCAGAAGGTGTTTCTACTTCGATCCTGCGACGATACCGTATTCCAGAACCGATCCCGGCCGTGCCTTCTACATCAGATCAAACGCTGCTCCGCGCCTTGCGTTCGATTGATCGATGAGCCGACTTACGAGCGGGATGTGGAAAACGCCAAGCGTTTTCTGGAAGGCAAGGAAACCGAGGTCATCGGCGATTTGACGGCGAGAATGCTCAAAGCGTCGGAGGATATGCGATTCGAGGAGGCTGCGGCGCTCCGGGATCAGGTGCAGACATTGCAGCGGATACTCTCTAAACAATACGTCAGTTCGGGCAGTAATCGCGATGCGGACGTTATCGCCGCTGTGGAGGTTAATGGCCTCGCCTGCGTCAATTTAGCGATGGTGCGAGGAGGGCGGCACTTGGGCGATAAAGCATTCTTCCCTAGCAAAGCCGAGGGGGCGGACCTGCCGGCCGTTCTGGAAGCGTTTATTACTCAGCACTATGCTGAACGGGCTGCGCCAGCGATCGTCCTCGTTAACCAATCCATCGATATCGAAGCAATTGAGACTTTGTTGACCGAGAGCGCCGGCAGGGCGGTTCGCGTGACCAATAATCCCTATGGCGAAAGCCGGACATGGCTGGAGACCGCGGAGAACAACGCGCAATTAGCGATTACATTGCGTCAATCGAAAAAGGCCGTGCAAGAAACTGCGCTGGCGGCTTTACAGGAAGTTTTCGAACTGTCTTCCAGCGCGCAACGAGTCGAGTGTTTCGACATCTCTCACACGATGGGTGAAGCCACCGTCGCCTCATGTGTTGTGTTTGACGAAGGCAAGATGCAAAACGGGCAGTACCGGCGTTATAACGTGACTGGCATTACGCCGGGAGACGACTACGCCGCGATGCGAGATGTGTTATCGCGCCGTTATAAAAAGGCGGCGAGCGGGGAGGGGAAGGCTCCCGATTTGATCTTGATCGACGGTGGACGAGGGCAACTCAACGTGGCGGTGGAGGTCATGGCGGAACTCGGCCTCACCGATATTCCGCTCGTTGGCGTCGCTAAAGGGGAGGAACGAAAAGCGGGATTGGAGCAACTGATTTTCCCCGAGGAGGGAAAGTCGCTACAATTGCCGCGCGATCATCCGG
This sequence comes from Burkholderiales bacterium, assembly GCA_035539675.1. Lineage (GTDB taxonomy): Bacteria > Pseudomonadota > Gammaproteobacteria > Burkholderiales > DATLHW01 > DATLHW01. The sequence goes on from DATLHW010000163.1 coordinate 1,694, forward strand.
CGCTACACTTGATCCAGCAGATTCGCGATGAAGCGCATCGGTTTGCGATTGTCGGACATCGCGCACGCAGAGGCAAGGCCAGAGTGGCTTCGGTACTCGAACAAATTGACGACATCGGCGCCAAGCGGCGGCAAAAGCTGCTAACCCGATTCGGCGGCTTGCAAGGTGTATTGGCGGCGAGTGTGGACGACTTGGCGAGCGTGGAAGGGATCAGCCGCAAATTGGCGGAAAAGATCTACCAACAACTACATTAGAACGTGTTTTAAAAGTTCCTGCGGGAGCCAAGGTCGGACCGAGACGCGCAGGTGTACACTAAGTACATTGAGCATCGCAGGTTCGAGATTGGCAGCGCAGGGATTTTAAAAACACGTTCTTGGTAACTTACTTGGCGACTTCGCCACTATGCCGCTCAATATTCCAAATCTGCTGACCTGGTTGCGCATTCTCCTCATACCGCTGTTCGTGGCGATGTTGTATGTCCCGGGAGAATGGTTATCCGAGCAAGCCGCCAACATATCCGCCATGAGCATTTTCATCACGGCGGCGGTGACGGACTGGCTCGATGGTTACCTCGCGCGTAAGCTCAATCAACAGTCGGCTTTTGGCGCTTTTCTGGACCCTGTCGCTGACAAGTTGATGGTCGCTGCGGCGCTTATCGTGCTGGTTGAATTCGACCGCCTGGATGCGACTGTCGCGCTGATCATCATTGGCCGCGAAATCACCATTTCCGCGTTGCGCGAATGGATGGCCAAATTGGGCGAAAGCCGTAGCGTCGCCGTCTCCTATGTCGGCAAACTAAAAACTGCGGCGCAGATGGTCGCCATTCCTTTCTTGCTTTACTACAATCAATTAGGGCCGATTGATTGCCGGCTTGTGGGCACATGGCTTATCTGGTTCGCGGCGGTGATGACCTTGTGGTC
>DATLHW010000164.1:0-9304 GCA_035539675.1 Burkholderiales bacterium
GCGTTTGTCTCTTCTGTTACGCCAGTTTCCAAATTACGCAGGCGAGTATGCATTTCGGCGAGCTCGTTTTCGGATGCGACCTGTACGCCGAGATGATTCAAGCCCACGGCCGCGCCGCGATGCGAGATCGCAAAGTTCACGCGAGGATCATCCAGCATCCACTTGGCGTAGTCGGACTTACTTACCGTTGGCTCTGCGGCGAACAGCGCCGAATAAAAGCGAATGCTCTCTGCTAGATTTTCGACTGAAAGATGAACATGCAAACGTTTCATGACGACTCCTCCTTAATTGAACTTACGTAAAACCGCCCCAGCGGCGTTGCTTCTCCTTGCCGTACAAGTTCGTACTGTCTGCGTCGGCGCGCCTTGCTGGGACGCCTTTGCGCAAGTTCTACTTGGTTGGCTCACATGACCCGCCGCCACAGCAATTCTCAGTGAGGAAAGCAAGCAACGCGTTCATCGTGGAGAAGTTGGCGGCGTAGATAACGAAGCGTCCTTCCTGTCGCGAACTCACCATTTCGGCATGCGTTAGTTCTTTTAAATGAAAGGACAACGAGGAAGGCGATATACCAGTTAATTCACCGATCTTCCCAGCTGGAAGTCCTTCGGGACCGGATTGAATAAGCATCCGAAATACCGCAAGACGAGAATCCTGGGCGAGTGCTGCAAGGGCTTTAACTGCGTTTTTCGTTTCCATGTTTCAATTATTATTGAAATGATGTAATGATGCAAGCGCCATGTGAAAAACCTCTCATCAATGCGTGGCGATCGCGAGGCGAATCTCGCAAATTTGCGAACGATCACTTGGTTGAAAGCCGCGTCATTTTTCTAACTATCTAATAATCAATTGCATAACCTAGTCGTTAGGCGCTGGCATGGCTCGTGCTCTTTAAGTTACTCAGCAAACATCGCGGGACCCTTGCAATGAACAAATTGCCCGGGCGCTTTTGCGCCTTGAGGGCATGAAGGCATATCAACCAAGAGATCATGAAGCGATGAACTTGAAGGAGACGCCGTTTTCAGAATCCCTCGCTGGCGCTGAACTGAATGCGCGGGCGCTGACATTGTTTCGGCCGGTGCTGATCCATGATCGATTTACTGTCGCAGCTCCAGTGTTCTTATCGGAATTGGCCGCGACGTTTGCGTGTGAGCGAGCATGCCTCGGATTTCTCGTTGGCAGGGGCGTCAAGATCGTCGCAATTTCTCAGCATCACCAACCTATAGAACGTCCGGTGTTGCCAGAAGTAACGTCTGCTATGGACGAGGCGATACTTCAGGGCGTGTCACTTATCTATCCTCCGCCGTCGGGGGAGTTTCCTCACATCACGGTTGCGCATGCGGAATTGTCTCGCCGTCATGGCATGTCTCGAATTTTCACGATCCCTTTGGTGAAGAATGAGCAGCTCATTGGCGCAATATCGCTTGAATGGCGCCAAAGCGGTGTCCTCAATGCAAACGATGTGTCGCTTATCGAAAAATTGGCCGCTAACGTAGGCCCGCTGTTGCAGCTCAAATGGCGAATGGATCAACCGCTCTGGACTCGTTCGATCGCGGTTGTCCGGAATGCTGTCCTGGGAGTCAAAGGCGGGCCTTCGCCTCGTTTTCGCGTTACCGCCGCACTTTGTATGCTTGCGCTTCTCCTTGGACTTGTGGTCGTGCCGGTACCCAATCGAGTGTCGGGGCAGGCGCGTTTGGAAGCTTCCATTCAACGCGTGATTACCGCGCCGATGGATGGCTATCTAAAGGAAATTCACGTTCGGCCCGGCGACCACGTAAAAGCCAATCAGCTTCTTGCTGAGCTTAACGACGACACGTTGCGTGTTCAGCGTCGGCAAATACAAGCGGAGGCCGTGCAGCATGAGAATGCATTGGCCGAAGCGATGGTGAAGGGCGATCGAACCCAGATGGCGATTAGCCGCGCAAAACTGGATGAGATCATGGCGCAGGTGGAGTTGGCGGATCATCAACTTGCGCATACCAAGCTGATTGCTCCCTTTGATGGCGTTGTCATTAATGGCGATCTGGCCCAACTGCTCGGCGCGCCGTTGAAGCGTAGCGATACGCTGTTGACCTTGTCTCAGGGAGAGGACTTCAAGGTAATCATTGATGTTGATGAACGGGAAATTTCGGACGTTCGCATCGGTCAGAAGGGAACGCTTGCATTAACGTCGTTCCCCAACGAGCGTTTCTCCATTCGAGTGGTTCGAATCACGCCATTGGCGACCGCTTCGGATGGCAGAAACAATTTTGAAGTGGAGGCCGTTATCGAGGCTGACGCTTCGGCGCTGACGCCTGGCTTGAAGGGCGTCGCGAAGATAGGAACGAATACGCAGCCAGCAGCCTGGAAATGGATTGCGCGCTTCTGGCACAAACTTACATTTATCGCTTGGAGCTGGCTAGGATGACTCCAAGCAAATCTTTGTTCAGCACTCACTGGCATCGCGTGGCCAGTTTGCGGCCGCGGATTGAGCCCGGGGTGACCATTCAAAGACAAGTCATGCGCATGCAGGAGTGGTTCTTGTTCACTCATCCAGTGAGCGGGCGTCACCACCGGCTGAATCGAAATGCGTATGAACTTGTCGGTCGCTTCGATGGGATACAAACCATCGATGCTTTATGGAACGGCATGCAGGAAAAGTTTGGCGATGAGGCTCCCACACAGGACGAGGCCATTGCCACACTGGGGCAACTGAACGAAGCGGGTTTGATTCTCTTTGACGTCACGCCCGACTGGGCGAAGATGCAGCAGGTCCATGAAAAGCGGCGAGTTAGTGAACGTAATGCCGCGCTTAATCCATTCGCCTTCAAGGTCAAACTGTTCGATCCATCGGACGTGTTGGAGCGATTGAGGTTCCTGCAAACCGCGTTGTGCAGTCCTATCGCCATCATGCTTTGGATCGTACTGGTCTGCTGGGGACTGACTCGTCTCGTCGCCGACTGGGACGCGATATGGGCTTACGCCGCCGTGCATCTGCTGACGCCTCGTTGCTTGCTCTTGGCGTGGTTTGTCTATCCAGTGATGAAGGCGTTACACGAGCTGGGTCATGCGTTCGCGGTACGGCATTGGGGAGGTGAAGTGAAGGAGGCGGGCGTCAGCTTTTTCTTGCTGGTGCCGGCGCCTTATGTCGATGCCTCCGACGCTACCGGGTTTACCGACAAATCGCGGCGAATCATCGTTAGCTTGGCCGGCATTGCGGTCGAGCTCGCTCTCGCAGCTATCGCCCTGCTCGTGTGGGCCTCGGTTGAATCTGGGCTGGTTCGTGATCTAGCGCTTGTCGTAATGGCGATTGGCGGCGTTTCCACCATCGTTTTCAACGGCAATCCGTTGATGCGATTCGATGGCTACTACGTTCTATGCGATTTGTTGGAGTTGCCGAACCTCGCTTCCCGTAGTCAACGCATGTGGGCTTACCTTGGACAGCGCCACATTCTGGGTAAGCAAGACGCGCCGCCGCCACGCGGCGACGGACGCGAACGAATTTGGTTGTTAATTTATGGGCCACTATCGTGGACTTACCGCGTATTCGTTTCGATTGTGATCGTCCAGTGGGTCGTGGCGAAGTCCATTTTTCTAGGGTTGCTTGCCACGATATGGATGGTGTTCCTGTTATTTATTCGACCGCTGGTTAACGCCTTTCGCATTTTGGTCAAGCCTAGTCATCCAACTGAACGGCGGGCGCAGCCTCTTATCCGGGCTGGCGCAATAGCGCTAGCACTGTTAGCCGCTTTCATCTGGGCGCCGATACCCGATAGCACGATCGCCGCAGGCCTTGTATGGCTCCCCGATCAGTCGCAAGTGCGCGCCAAAGGCGATGGCGAAGTTATCGAAGTCCTTGTGCGCAACGGTCAATCGGTGGCGAAAGGTCAACCGTTGTTGCTCATGCGGGACACCGCATTGCTGGCGGCGAAAAAACGTCTCAACGCGAAGATCAGCGCCCAGGAAACAGAGCAACTTGGCGCCTTGTTGACGGAATCGGGGCGATCGCGGAACGCGGGTCATCAACTGGATCGTTTGCGTGACGATTTTTCTCAGTTGGAAGAGCGACAAGGTGAGCTGACGGTGCGCGCGGATGCGGATGGGACGTTCGTGCTTCCCGACGGTAATGATTTATCCGGACGGTATCTGCCGAAAGGCGCGCTCATCGGTTATGTGGTCGCCAATGGCGTCACCACGGTGCGTGCTGTCGTGACGCAGAACGATGAAGGACGTATTAGGGACGGTATTAAGTCTGTTTCCGTCAGACTCGCGGAATCGCCGGGGCAGCAGTTCGAAGCGAAAATGTTCCGCGAGACTCCCGCGGCTACTAATAAATTGCCCAGCGTGGCCCTCGGTGATCGCGTGGGCGGAGAGTTCGTTACCGACCCTGTCGATCAAAGTGGCCTCAGCACATTGGAGCCGGTTTTTCTGGTCGATGTTCAAGTGCCCAGCCGCGAGCTTCTTCGTTTAGGTGGTCGGGCATGGGTTCGTTTCGAGCATCCAGCCAAGCCGCTTGCGGCAAGCGTGGTATGGCGTTTTCGCCAACTGTTCCTAAAACTGTTCAGCGCGGAGAACTAATAATCCTGGATTCCGCAGTTGACCGCTTATTGCTTATGGAAAGGTATTGTATGTGCGAGCATTTTGGTCTTTTTACGCTTCACCACGAGGGTGAGCACGCTACACGCCCGATTGCACGTTTTCGGAGCCGCCGGGCGTTGTTGCTCCTCCTTGCATGGAATGGCCATGCGGCGTCGTCGCGTCTAGCCCGACAGCCCCGAAAACGCACACTCGGGCGTGTTCAACTGCGGAATCCAGGATGATGGAAAAAGCTTTATTAATTCCAAGGCCAGGGGCCAAATTCGGTTATTACCCGGAGCGTTCAGAGGGGCGAGAACCCTGGGCGTTTTATCCGGCGCAGGCTCTAAGGGCTTCGATGCTCGCCGTAAAAACGCCTTCACGCGCTACGCGAGCTCGCTTTCTTGAAACCGTTCGAAACAAACAAGCGCAAGTAGCTGGGCGCGGCTTTCATTTTATCGAGGCAAGCGCATCGCGTTTGCGCGGTCGGTTGGTTCTTGACGGTTTCACGCCGGACCGGGTCGCCGAAGCGTTTGCGCTATTCGATGAAGGCCTTTGGTTGACGCTCAGAAAACGACTGCATGACACTCAATTTCTCGCAGGCTGGTTAATGCTCGAGCGGCGCCTTATTGAAATGCAGACGGGTGAAGGCAAGACGTTGGCCGTTGCATTGGCGGCCGCGACAGGCGCTCTCGCCGGTATTCCTGTGCATGTCATCACCGCCAATGATTATCTCGTTGAACGCGACGCCGCTGTTCTGAAACCTGTTTTGCAGCTCTTGGGATTGACTGTTGGCGCGGTCACCTCAGTGACGCAACCTGCTCAGCGTCGCGAGGCGTACCGGCGCGATGTTACTTATTGCGTGGCGAAGGAACTGGCGTTCGATTATCTCCGCGATGGTTTAACCGGCGCCAATGCGCGTTCGGATTTCGATTGGTCGGGAGGCGAGCCCTATTTGAGAGGCTTATGCATGGCGATCGTCGATGAGGCGGATAGCGTGTTGATCGACGAAGCGCGCATGCCGCTTGTTCTAGCCGATGCGGCGCCGAATCGGGAGCAATCAGCGTTTCATCGGCAAGCGCTATTCCTCGCGGCTCAACTGAGGGAAGGCGAGGACTATGAAATCGACAAGGCGAATTTGTTCAGCGCATTGACGCCATGCGGCGCCGATCGTGCGGCGCGATTGGCTTGTCGTATGGGTGGGGCTTGGAACGCGCGACTGCGGAGAGAGGAGATGTTGTCTCTCGCCTTGGCTGCGCAACACTTGTTTGTGAAGGACCGTCACTACCTCGTTCGGGATAAGCGAATCTTCATTATCGATGAGACGACGGGACGCATCGCGGAAGGGCGGAAATGGTCGCGTGGCTTGCATCAGCTTATCGAACTGAAGGAGGGTTGCCCGCCCTCGGCGCAACAAGAAACATCCGCGCAGACGACGTTCCAACGTTTCTTCGCCCGGTATTTGCGTCTATCGGGCGTGAGCGGCACGTTATCGGAAACGCGGGGTGAGTTACTCGCCATTTATGGTTTGCCAGTGGTGAATGTCCCACTACGCCTTCCCAATCGTAGAGTCGTTTTTCCTGACCGCATGTTTATGAACCCCGATGCGCGGTGGCGTTATGTCGTTGAGCGTGTCAGCGAGTTGCGTACGGTGGGCCGTCCGGTTTTGATCGGCACGAACTCTGTTTCTGATTCTGAATTGCTTTCCAGGCAACTGGTGGAGGCAGGTGTTCCGCATACGGTGTTGAATGCGCGCTTCGATGCAGCGGAGGCCGACATTGTTGCTCGCGCCGGATTGGCGGGAGCTGTGACGGTCGCTACCAATATGGCGGGTCGGGGCACCGACATCGTGTTGGGAGAAGGGGTGAGGGAGCGCGGGGGCCTGCATGTGATCGCTTGTCAGGACGCGAGCCCCAGACGAATCGATCGACAGCTTTATGGTCGTTGCGCTCGACAGGGCGACCCAGGAAGCGTGGAGCATTTGCGCTGTTTGGAGGGCGATGCATCGTACGCGGAAGTTGTTCCATGGATTAAGCGTTTAGCCGACGGGCAAGGGGAATTGCCGTCATGGTTGGCGAGGGTGGTCTCTCCGTTATTGGCTACAAATGAGCGGCGTGGGCGACAAGAGCGATGGTTTTTATTTTTCAATGATCGACTGATGAACAAACAACTGGCGTTTGCCGGCGGCCGTGAATAGCGCGGCTGAAGAAGTTGTTTAGATATCAAATTGGGGGTGCGCCATGTGGAGAACAGCAACAACGATCCTAACCCTGTTAATGACCGGGCAATACGCGATGGCGGCGCCGCTAGCCTGCCTGATCGAGGCGGATAAAGTCGCGGAAATCGGCAGCCAAAGTGTGGGCGTCATCGAGAAGGTGAATGTCGAGCGCGGTGACCTCGTGGAGGCGGGGCAGGTATTGGCGTCACTCCAGGCTGAGGTGGAGCGCGCTTCGGTCAGCGTTGCGGCCGTGCGTGCGCAAGCGGAGGCGGATTTAAAGGCGGCGATGGCGGCGCAGGAATTGATGCAAAGAAAAGTCGTGCGCGCCCGTGAGTTATTCGGCAAGAAGTTCGTCTCGCAGGAAGCGGTGGACCAAGCGGAAGCTGAAGCGCGTATCGCAAGCAATCGCGTGGCGCAGGCGCAAGAAGCGCAGCGCGTGGCGCAGCAAGAGTTGGCGTTGACGAATACACAGCTCGCCCAGCGTAGCATTCGCAGTCCCTTTTCCGGTGTCGTCACCGACCGTTATCGAACGGAAGGGGAACGGATTGAGCGGGAGCCGATTCTGCGTATCGCGAAGGTCGATCCTCTTCGCGTGGAGGTCATCATGCCCGCAGCAGAATTCGGGCAAATCCGATCAGGCGCAGCTGTTTCGGTAAACACCGATATTCCGGGAATCAAGGATCTGAAAGCGAAAGTAACCTTGGTCGATCGAGTGATTGATGCGGCGAGCAATACATTTCGGGTGCGCCTCTCGTTGCCGAACCCGGACCGTCGCATACCCGCTGGTTTACGCTGCAAAGCGGACTTTGGCTCGGCGCCCGTCGCTTATTTTGACTCGACTGAGCAGTCACGTCCGCGAATGATCAAGGTGTCTGCCAGGCCAGAGCTGGAGCCTCAGTCGGAGGCGGCCCCCGGCATGGCGTTGAAATTGACGCGACCAAGCTTTGCTACGGAGCGATCAAAAAAATAGAACAATAAAGGATTCCCGTTATGAAGCGAGACCGACGTTCAACGCCGCTAGTTGTCGAGGAACTGGAACCACGAATTCTGCATTCCGCGGATTTGAGTCCGCTCGCTGCTGAGCTGGGAAATGCCCTCACAGATCAGACTGTCTCCTCCTATATGACGACTGCCGCGCCGACGCAGGCGGCGCAAGCAACCGAATCTTCCTTAACGATAAGCCAAAGTGAATTGCAAACGCGCCATGAGATTGTGTTTATCGATAGCGCGGTAGTTGGGTATGAAGGACTCGCCAATCAAATATTGGTGGGAAATTCCGATTCGCGCTCAGTTGAAGTGGTCATCATCGATTCTGATCGAGACGGCGTGAGCCAAATCAGCGCGGCCTTGAGCGGGCGGAATAATGTGGATGCAATACATATCATCTCCCATGGCGAAGCAGGCGAGTTGCAAGTCGGCAATACGCATTTGAACGGTGAGAACTTGATCGCTCATGCAGTCGATATTTCAAGTTGGGGAACAGCGCTTTCAGAGAGTGGCGACATCCTGTTGTATGGATGCGAATTGGCTGGCGATGAGGCGGGCGTTGATTTGGTGAAGCAGCTAGGCCAGTTAACTGGCGCGGATGTTAGCGCCAGCACCGATCTCACAGGAGCCGAGTCTTTAGGGGGGGACTGGGCACTTGAGTTCACCGCCGGCCTTGTCGAATCCCAGTCGGCTTTGGATGTTTCCGCGCAGTCGAAATTCGAAGGCGTGCTCGCTACCTTCACAGTAACCAACACGAGTGATTCGGGCGCAGGATCCTTTCGTCAAGCGATCATCGACGCCAATGCAGCCGCAGGCGCGGATACGATTGACTTTAATACCGGTGGTGGACTCGCCACTATCTCTGTCACCAGCGCCTTGCCCAATATTACTGATGTGGTGAACATCGATGGAACGACACAGCCTGGTTTTGTGGGCGTGCCCGTTGTTGAACTGGATGGCTCTCTTCTTGCCACGGATCAAGATGGATTACGAATTCTCTCGGGGGCTTCCGGAAGCACCATACGCGGACTAATTATCAATGACTTTGGTTTTGCAGGAATCAGCCTTCAGTCTGCCGCCAATGTGACAATTCAGGGCAACTATATCGGTACGGATGCGATTGGTATGGCTGCGGAAAGTAATCGGCTTTTCGGCATTATCGTCGATACAGGGTCTAGCAATAATACGATTGGCGGCGCCGGGGCAGGGGAAAGGAACATCATTTCTGGCAACACGCTCTACGGCATTCTGATAACCGGCAGTACCGGTAACAATGTTCTCGGTAACTTTATTGGCGTAGATGCAGCGGGCAGTAGTGCGCTCGCCAATGGCGATAACGGCATTCGGATCGTCAACGCTTCTAATAACAATGTGATCGGCGGCGCTGCGGTCGGGGCGGCGAATGTGATTTCTGGCAATGGTAACTATGGAATCCTCATCGGCGATAGCGACAATAACCGCGTTCTTGGCAATCTTATCGGCACAGACGCGGCGGGTACGAGTTCGATTGGGAATGGCGATGTTGGGATCCGTATCGACAATTCTTCG
>DATLHW010000165.1:0-4953 GCA_035539675.1 Burkholderiales bacterium
CGCTAGGTCGTCGCGCGTAATACCGGCGGCTGGGACGCATATGGTGACGGCGCCGAATTGGCCGCTAATCGAATCGAACACAGACTTGCGGAAACCTTCGTCCGTGGCGTTGCCTTGGTATGAATAAGCGACGCGCCTACCAGCTGCCGCATTGACTTCCTCTGCGACACTCCCGATTGCGTCACCCATATCCACCAAGGCGATCGCGCGAATTTTACGATGGGCCAGTTCGAGAGCGACGGCGCGACCGATGCCGCTGGCTGCGCCGGTGATGACTGCGACTTTGTCTGCGATTTCCATAAGGTCTCCTCTATGGACATGGATGCATGGAAACTGGAAGCAAATTCACGAACGAGAAGCCGAACACTACTCCATCTATGAGTGTTTTTACCATCCTCATGTTCCAAAAACTGGCGACGATCTGCAAGCAACAAGACGAGGAGTGATAGCAGGAAGATCAGCCTACGCTTTTACCGACGACTATTTAGGAGCGTAAACCAAGTCGCTTAGCCATCCGGCTTAAATTAGCGCGATCCACGCCTAAAGCACGCGCTGTCGCCGCCCAGTTATTTTGATGCCGCCGCAGACTATTCTCGATGAGTAAACGTTCGTAATTCGCGACGGCTTGGCGCAAATCCTGTGTGGGAAAATCCTCGACGGAAATAGGCGCGTGATCGAGAGATTTCACTGAAACCTCCGCCACCACCGCATTCGGCAAATCCAGATCCGCAGCGCTCAAACTCAAAATACGCGGACGTTTGTCACACTTCGCCAGCGCCTTGAGCGCACTGCGTCCGATCACATGCTCCAGTTCACGCACATTACCCGGCCAATCGTAGGCCATCAAGGCCGCTTGCGCGCTCGCGCTCAAGCGTAAGCTGTTCAAGCCCAGACGAGAGCGGTTTTCCTCAAGGAAAAATCCACTCAGCAACAGCACATCGTGGCCACGCTCGCGCAAGGCGGGAACCTTGAGCGGATAGACGCTCAGGCGATGATAAAAATCCGCGCGGAAACGACCACTGCGCACCTCCTCCGCCAAGTCGCGATTGGTTGCCGCGATCACGCGCACATCAACATGATGTTCGCGGTCGGAGCCAAGGCGCTGCAATTGCCCGCTTTGTAACACGCGAAGCAATTTCGCTTGCACCGCCTGCGACAACTCGCCGACCTCATCAAGAAACAGCGTGCCGCCATCCGCTAACTCAAACTTGCCGCGACGGTCGTTCACAGCGCCGGAGAAAGCGCCCCTAACGTGGCCGAACAATTCGCTCTCGACCAGCGTTTCCGGCAACGCGGCGCAATTCAAACTGATCAGCGGTTTGGTCGCGCGCGCGGACGCCGCGTGTAATGCGTGCGCCACCAACTCCTTACCCACGCCGGTTTCGCCGTTAATGAGAACCGTCAAATCGCTATTGCCAACAATGTCGATCTCGCCGAGTAACTGCTTGTGTTGCGCGCTTTGTCCAATCCACGGACGCGGGCTCTGCTGCGCGGCGACGCGGTACACCTCTGCTAACTGATGCTCATTCTCCGCACGCACAGCAAGCCGGTGAATCCGTTCCGCGACGTTCACGGTCGCCGCCGCCAAACTGGCGAAAGCTTGCAACGCGTCAAGATCAATCGTGGAAAAACGCTCGGGCTCCAACGCGTCGAGCGTCAGAACGCCCCATGGCTTATCGACGACAAACAAAGGACAGCCCATACAATCGTGCACTTCAAGATGTCCGCTCAGTCCGTCGATCAAACCGTCATAAGGATCCGGCAGATCGCAATCCGCAGGAAAACGAGTAGGCCCGAAAGATTCCATCAATGCCTGGAACCGTGGATGCTCCTTGATGCGAAATCGCCGTCCCAGCGTATCGCCACTGAGACCATCGACAGCCAACGGCTCCAACCATTCTCCGTTCAGACGAAGCAACGCCGCCGCGTCGCAGGGAATCAAGGTGCGCATGGCTTGTAACAAGCGGCGGTAACGTTCCGTTTCGGACAACTCGCGCGAGAGGTCATCCACCAATGGGACGAGCGATTGAAGTAGCAAATTTGTTGTCACATTAACCCTTACCATGTCGATATGACCTCACAAAAGAAGGAGTCATATCGACATGATAACAAATCAAGCCAATGAAATTTCTATGTTTTTCTAATGGCATGATTCTTGGATTATGAAAGGTGACCTCCGGCAATCACGCCGGCGCATTTCATCAGGATCAGACGCCATGCTTACTCAGCAACAAGTCACTATCGTCAAGGCCACTGTCCCTCTATTGGAAACCGGCGGCGAAACATTAACGAACCATTTCTATCGCATTCTTTTAGCCGAGCACCCGGAAGTGCGACCGCTTTTTAATCAGGCTCATCAAGTCAGCGGCGCACAACCACGCGCGCTCGCCAACGGTGTGCTTATGTATGCTCGTCACATCGACAAGCTTCAAGCATTGGGCGGTCTTGCCACACAGATTGTGAACAAACATGTGTCGCTGCAAGTGCTGCCCGAGCATTACCCGATCATCGGCGCGTGTTTGCTGCGGGCGATTCGGGAAGTGCTTGGCGCCGAAATCGCAACAGACGAAGTGATCAACGCTTGGGCTGCGGCTTACCAACAACTCGCTGACCTGCTGATTGGCGCAGAGGAAAAAGCCTACGCCGAGAATGCAGCAGCGCCCGGCGGATGGCGCGGCGCGCGTGAATTCCGAGTTGTTCGCAAAGCGCGGGAAAGCGATGAAATCACCTCTTTCTATCTACAACCGAAAGATGGCGGCTCGCTCATAGATTTTCGTCCCGGCCAATACATTGGCATGCGGCTATTCATCAATGGCGAAGAAATGCGCCGCAACTATTCGCTGTCAGCCAGCCCCAATGGGCAGGCGTATCGCATTAGTGTTAAACGCGAGCCGGGCGGCGTCGTGTCCAATTATTTGCACGATCAGATCAAGGAAGGCGATAGCCTGGAGTTGTTTCCACCATCGGGCGACTTCACGTTGCATGAGGGTGACAAGCCTATCGTGCTCATCAGCGGCGGCGTCGGGATCACACCCACGCTAGCGATGCTGGAAGCGGCGCTACAAACCAATCGCACGATTCACTTCATTCATTGCGCGAGAAGCAGCGCCGTCCATGCATTCCGCGAGTGGGTGGACGCGCAGGCCGCCAAACATCCGCGCCTGCAACGTTTCTATTGCTACGCCGAGCACAGCGACGACACGGATACACCCGATGCGGTCGGCCTATTGGGCCGTGATCATCTTAAGCAATGGCTTCCGGCGACAACGGACATCGACGCATATTTCCTTGGCCCGAAATCGTTCATGCGTTCGGTGAAAAACCATCTTCGCGATCTGGGCGTACCGGAAGCGCAATGTCATTGGGAATTTTTTGGTCCAGCATCGGCGCTTGAATAAAGAAGTAGGTAGCCCGGATTAGCGCAGCGTAATCCGGAACCGATGACTCTACATAGATAACCCAAGTCGCGACCTATGGGAGCCCCTCTCCTGCGGGCGGGAGAGGGGTTGGGGTGAGGGCGTTTGCCAAGATCGCGATGATCATTGAAAAGAAGGTATTTTCTCATTGCAGTTCAATCTTAAAGCGACCGTTCTTGCGCATAAAAACGCCCTCACCCCCAGCCCCTCTCCCGCCTGCGGGAGAGGGAGTATTCATGACTACGCGAACTTGTGTATAGATACCTTTGCCTTGAGGAGAAAGGAACTTAAGCGTTGAAGCCGCCATCCACATCGATCGTAGCCCCCGTAACGAAGCTAGCATCCGGACTCGCCAAGAAAGCAACAACCGCCGCGATTTCCTCGGGTTGACCATAACGGCCGAGGGCGACGCTTGCCTTTTGAACCGAGGCGAAATCGCTGTCGGAAGGATTCATGTCGGTATCGATGGGACCTGGCTGCACGACATTCACGGTGACGCCCTTGGGCCCGAGATCTCGCGCCCAACCGCGAGTGTAGGCGGCGACGGCGGCTTTGCTGGCGGAGTAGTCCGCGAGACCAGTCCACGGTGTTCTCCCGCCGAGGACAGAACCAATCGAAATGATCCTCCCACCCTCGCCGATCAGAGGCGCTGCGACTTTTACAGCCGTGGCGACGCCGCTGACATTCACTGCGAACTGCCGATCCAATTCCGCCTCATTCTCAACGCCAGCATCAGCGCCGCTCGTCACGAAGACGCCGGCATTGTTAACGAGAATGTCCAGCCGGCCAAAACGTTCGGCGACCGACTTGATCAAACCTTCGACCTGCGTACGATCCGCTTGGTCGGCCTTGTAAACGGCGCCGCGAACGCCCTGACTTTCGATTTCCTGGAGGACTGCTTGCGCCTTATCAGCCGACCCCGCATAACTGATGGCGACATGCGCGCCGTCCTGAGCCAACCGCTTCGCGATCGCTGCGCCGATGCCGCGTGAACCGCCAGTAACGAGCGCCACTTTGCCAGTGAGTTTCTTTGCCATGATCGTGTATCCCTTATAAAAGATGATTAAGTAGTAAATCGCTGAAGTACGGGTGAACTTTAACTAGCTGCGCGGTTCGGATAAATAGGGTTTTTCTGGCTTCTTTGTTCACGTATGCGAATAATCCAATGTTCAAACCGAATTGATGATGTGTTTTAAAAGCTCGTGTGCAACCACTGGCGAACTTTTAAAACACGTTTGATCTGATAAATGCGTAAAGGAGCTCCCCCCCATGACATCAAACACAGCCCTAGAGATCGTAATCACACCCCGCACCCGCGATCTGGGAGATAACTTTGAAGTTCGCCGCGCCCTACCCACAACGCAACGCCGAATGGTGGGTCCGTTCGTATTCCTCGATCAAATGGGGCCGGCGGTTTTTTCAGCGGGACGCGGTCTGGACGTGCGGCCCCATCCTCATATTGGTCTGGCGACGGTCACCTACCTCTTTAGCGGCGAAATACTGCATCGGGACAGCCTGGGAAGCGTGCAGCCGATTC
>DATLHW010000166.1:0-8105 GCA_035539675.1 Burkholderiales bacterium
CCCGCCGTCGCATGATTCTGGAACTTCGTATATTCCCCGAGGAACGTAAGCCGAACCGTGCCGATCGGACCGTTACGTTGCTTACCGATGATAATCTCCGCCGTGCCCTTATCAGGGCTTTCAGCGTTGTACACTTCGTCGCGATAGATGAACAGAATCAAATCGGCGTCCTGTTCAATGGCGCCGGATTCACGTAAGTCAGACATTACCGGGCGCTTGTTAGGCCGTTGCTCCAAGCTACGGTTCAACTGCGACAGCGCGATAAGTGGCACAGCCAATTCCTTCGCCAGAGATTTCAGCGAGCGGGAAATTTCGGAAATCTCAGTGGCGCGGTTCTCGCCCTGACTGGACCCGGACATAAGCTGTAAGTAGTCAACCACGATAAGGCCAAGCTTGCCATACTGCCGATGCAAACGTCTGGCCCGTGCTCGCAGTTCAAGCGCGGTCAAGGCTGGCGTCTCATCAATATGCACTGGCGCATCGTTCAACTTTCCAACGGCATGCGTAAGGCGAGGCCAGTCCTCGTCATTCAGGCGGCCGGTGCGCAATCGATGCTGATCCAAACGACCGACGGATCCCAGCATCCGCATTGCAAGCTGGGAGCCCCCCATTTCCATACTAAACACACCGACGGGTAAACCTTCCTCCACACCCACGTGTTCCGCAATGTTGATCGAGAAAGCAGTCTTGCCCATACTCGGTCGGCCCGCGACAATAACAAGATCGCCTGGCTGCAAACCGGAAGTCATCCGATCAAGATCGGAAAATCCGGTCGGCGTACCCGTTACGTCCGACGTGCTCTCACGATGATAAAGCTCGTCAATCCGCTCAATGACCTGCGTAAGCAAAGGTTGCAGGTGTACAAAACCCTGGTCGCCCCGCGCGCCCTGCTCGGCGATCTCAAATACTTTAGATTCAGCTTGATCAAGCAATTGCCTGGCGTCACGGCCCGCAGGGTTGTAGGCGCTATCGGCAATGGACGTACCTACTTCCGCCAATTTCCGCATGACCGATCGTTCGCGAACGATTTCCGCGTAGCGGCGGATATTTGCAGCGGAAGGCGTATTTCGAGCCAGCCCCCCCAGGTATGCCAGCCCACCGACGTTGACCAGTTCATCAGCCATGGTCAACGATTCGGACACAGTAATCACATCCGCAGGCTTGCTTGCCTCAACTAGCTTATTGATATGCCTGTAAATCAGCCGATGATTGTGATGATAGAAATCCTGCTCGGATATCAAATCCGCACAACGATCCCACGCCGAGTTATCCAGTAACAAACCACCCAGGACCGATTGCTCCGCATCGATAGAATGCGGAGGCAACTTGATCTCGTCTAATTGCGCGTCGGATGAAACAGAAGAAAGATTGGCTGGCATGATCGCAGAGGTAACGGGCTAAGCGCATCACCCGTTTTATCAAAACATATAAAAACGGGCACACTGAAAACTTGCCCAGCCTACGAACCAGAACTGCGGAGAACGGGCAGTGTAAAACAAAAAAGGGTCGTCGCCGACCCTTTTTTGTTTTCTTGATGCAGGCCTAGGAGTTAGGATTCACCTAATACCGACACGGTGACATTTGCTGTCACTTCAGCATGCAACGCAAGAACGATTGGGTAATCGCCAACGAGCTTTAACGGGCCAGCAGGCAATCGAACTTCCGACTTCGCGAGATCAAAACCTTGCACTTTGAATGCCTCGGCGATATCAGCGGTCGTGACGGAACCAAACAAGCGTCCGTCGACTCCGGCTTTTTGCGAAACCTGAAGCAACATCCCTTCCAGCTTATTGGCTCGCGCTTGCGCTTCCGCCAACTTCTCGCCCTGTTGCTTTTCCAACTCGGCGCGCTTTGCTTGAAACTCAGCAATGCTCTTCTCAGTTGCGCGTTTTGCCTTGCCTTGCGGGATCAGATAATTGCGAGCGTAACCGTCCTTGACCTTAACAACGCTACCCAACTCGCCAAGGTTAATGACTTTTTCCATCAAAATAATTTGCATATCGATTTCCTCAGTGCAGATCCGTGTACGTCATCAACGCCAAGAATCGGGCGCGCTTGATGGCGACGGAAAGCTGCCGCTGGTAACGGGCTTTGGTGCCGGTGATTCGAGCTGGAATGATCTTGCCGTTTTCGTTAATGAAGTCTTTTAGAATTTCGATATCCTTGTAATCGACTTCTTTAATGTGCTCTACCGTGAAACGGCAAAATTTCTTACGGCGGAACAGTGCGCGATTACCGCCGCGCTGATTGTCTTTCTTGGCAAACTTCCCTTTGCCTTTGCCTCTAACGGGTGGACGTGGCATGGTTTTCCTCTTGCAATAATTTAATCTGGTTTACATGTAGTACTGGGTAATCGCTCTTCAGGCTACGTTGCGAAAGAAATCCTTTCACCACGACTGTCTGTCCTGCTTTCAAGCTTGCCGCGACCTGCGCTGGTTTTCCCAACGCAACTGCCGCCATGCAAACTGTGACGTCACGCTCGGCTCCAGCCTCCTCTTGTCGAGACTGATGGAGCAACTGAAACTCCATATGCGGCAGACCAGCGGGCGTATAGCGCAAAACGCCTAAATCAGCGACGACTCCTTCCAGCACAACTTGATTACGAATATGGAATGACCTCAGTCAAGCGATCATTACGCCGCTGCAGGAGCAGGCGTTTCCTTCGCGACAGCATCCGCAGTTGGCGCAGTCAACGAACGCGATTTCTCTTCCTTCATCATTGCGGAAGGCGTAGTTACCGCTTCGCGCATCTTCACGGTGAGATGACGCAATACCGCATCATTGAACTTGAATGCATGCTCAAGCTCCTCCAAAACATTCGGCTCGCACTCAATATTCATGAGCACATAATGCGCTTTGTGAATTTTTTGGATTTGATAAGCCAACTGGCGACGACCCCAGTCTTCCAAGCGATGAATTATGCCGCCACCTGCAGTAACCATGCCCCGGTAACGTTCGACCATCGCGGGAACCTGCTCGCTTTGATCGGGGTGAACAATAAAAACAATCTCATAGTGCCGCATGTAATCTCCTTGTGGGTAAAGCCCCATGCGATGCGTGCGCGTTGGAGCAAGGGTTTGGCCGTCACGACGTGGCGGCCATCGAATTTTAATACCTTCCGCGAGGTTGCTAGCCGCGAAAGGCCGGGCATTATACTGCCAAGCGCGCTCCCGCTTCAAGGCGATTTACTTACCGGTTTTAGCGAAATCGCCGGCCTTCACCACCGTGAGTTTGGCGGGGTCCAAATGGCGGCGCATCGCGTCCCGGATTTGTTCCGGTGTAAGAGCGGCAATTTTTTTCTCCAGATCCGCGGACCATTGGAAGGTCCGACCAACATAAAGATTCGAGGCCCATGCGGACGCCAGGATTTCGTCCTGGGCGCGGTTCACCCGCCGCGAATCCAGCAGACCTTGCTTAGCGGCGGCCACCTCCTCCGCCGTGAATCCTTCTTTGAGCGCGCGCGTGAGTTCTTCCTTGAACGCTGTTTGCAACTTGTCGACATTCTCCGGCGCAAAAATCGCATAGCCGAAAAATATGCTCACCGGATCCAACGAGTTAGCCGAGAACTGGGAGCCAACGCTATAGCTCAGGCCATCTTTTTGTCGAATCCTCGTCGATAGTCGGGAATTTAGAAATCCCCCGCCTAACATATAATTACCCAACTCCAAGGCGGGATAATCTGAATCGTCGTCTCGCAACTTGATGTTTTGGCGAGTAACAAAAAACGCATTAGGCTTGTCTGGCGTGCTTAACACTTTCTCGGTCGGCGGAATATCGCTGTAAGACTTCACTAAACGTTCGAATTTGCGCGGGCTCTTCCAATCGCCGAATAGCTCGCCAATTGTTGATTCAAGCGCCTTTGGATCAAAGTCGCCGACGACAGCGAGTTCAGAGGCCGAAGCGCCGTAAAACTCGGCATGAAAACGCTTAACGTCTTCCCGCGTAACTTTGCTTATCGCCGTAAGCTGTTCGTCGAAGCTCTTTGTATAGCGCGGATCATCCTTCGGGTAAACGTTAAACAAGCGCTGCAACTCGTTCATCCCCACGCTTTGCGGCTCGCTTCGTTGACTTTCTACACGCGCCTGCATTTCCCGCTTTATAGAGTCGAATTCGTCAATGGGAAACGATGGCTGTCGTAAGGATTCCGCCACGATTCGTAGAACCTGCGGCAAATTTTCCCGTACCGTGCGGAAGGAGGCATAGGCACTGTCAGCGCCCCCGCCAATATCGACCTCCGCTTTCAATCGGTCGAGTTCATCACTGATCTGCTGGCGATTGAGCATATGGCTACCGCGCAAAAGCATGCTTCCCACGAGGCTTGCGATCTCCTGTTGGCCGCGCAAGCTCTGCTCGTCGCCGAAGTGCAATTGCAACTTGACCTGGACGACGCCGCCGCGAGTTTTCTTCGGTAGCAAAGCCAGCTTCATTCCGACCGGCAAACTGGAACGTAAGGTTCGACGATCGATGTTTTCCTGCGTAGGTTCAAACGCTTCGCCGGCGCTGATGGTCGCGGAGCCTTTGTAGTCCTTCAACAAGGCCGCGATATTCGGCCTGGGCGGAATATCGGCGCGCTCGGGTTTGTCGGTCGGAATAAACTGCGCAAGCGTTCGATTGTCGCGCTTCAAATAAAGGCTCGCCACTCGCTGCACCTCAGCAGGCGTAACCGCGGCGACTTGATCCCGCCCCCAAAAAAACAACCGCCAGTCGCCAGCGGCAATGGCTTCGCTCAAGGCTACGCCAAGCTCTTCAGCATTTGAGGTGAATAAATCAAATTCGGATGCGATCTTGACCTTGGCTCGCCGCACTTCCTCCTCTGTCGGCGGCTCCGCGCCGGCGGTCTCCACCACGCGTAACAACTCATCGCGGGCGGTATCCAGAGAGTCCTGATTACGCAATGCCGCATAAGCCATGAAAACCCCAGGATCGTATGTGCCGGGGTCGTACGTGCCAACAGAAGTCGCCTTCCCGGTCTGCGCTAATGCTTTGTGAAGACGACCGGTCGGCGTGTCGCCCAGGATAATGGACAACACGCTCAGCGGCGCTCTATCGGGATGTTGCACGGAAGAGACGTGATAACTCGCGGCGACTATCTGAATATCGCCCGCGCGACGTATGGTTACAACCCTTTCACCGTCCTGCGTGGGCTCCGCTGTGTATTGCGGCTCGATCACCCGCTTTGGCTTAGGAATCGGACTGAAATGCTTGCTGACGAGATCAAGCGTTTGCTTGGGATCGATTTTGCCGGCAATCATCAAAACCGCGTTGTCAGGCTGATAATACTTGCGGTAAAACGCCTGCAAATTTTCAATGCGAACATTCTCGATGTCGCTACGATTGCCAATCGTTGGTTTGCCATAACCATGCCAATCGTAGCTGGCGCCGGCGAGTCGCTTCAGCAATACCGAAAATGGCCGGTTCTCACCGCTTTCGAATTCATTGCGCACCACCGTCATTTCACTCTTTAGGTCTTTCTCCGCAATGAATGAATTGATCATTCGATCCGCTTCCATTCTCAGCGTCCACGCAAGGTTATCGTCCGTTGCGGAAAAGGTCTCGTAATAGTTGGTGCGGTCATACCACGTCGTGCCGTTCGGCCGCGCGCCGCGTCGGGAAAGCTCCTGATAGATGTTGGGATGCTTTGGCGTGCCTTTGAAAAGTAAATGCTCAAGCAAGTGAGCCATGCCAGTCTCGCCGTAGTTCTCATGGCGAGAGCCGACAAGATAAGTGATATTGACCGTGATGGTTTGCTTGGAAGGATCAGGGAACAGCAACACCGTCAGACCATTAGGGAGACGGTATTCGCTAATGCCTTCGACGCTGGTTACAAAGCGCATACCCTTGGGCAGGGGTTGCACGGCATCGGACTGCGTACTCGCTGCTAAAGCGCCACCACTGAGAGTTATAGTCATAGTCAGCAATAAGAGTGCGAAAAGAGATCCAGCTGTTCTTCCAAGCAACAATTTTTTCTCCAAAATATTCAGGGACAAGAAGTAAGCGAACCCGCTCGCGAAGAAGCCGCCTGAAACGTCGCGGCCGGCTGGAAATTTTGTTGAGGCGGCCCTCAGGCCGCCGGAAAATTCGTCCAGCCTTCTCTATGCCATTTTAAGGCGTTGCCGCACGGCTTCGAACATCCCCACGCCGCAAGCAACAGACACGTTAAGACTTTCCACCGTTCCCGCCATCGGGATATGAACCAAGACATCGCATAGTTCGCGCGTAAGCCGGCGCATACCGCTGCCTTCAGCGCCCATGATGAAAGCCACGGGCCCGGTGAATGATGTTTCGAACAGGCTTTTCTCGGCCGAGTCATCGGTGCCCACCAGCCATACGCCACGCTCCTTCAATTCGCGCAAGGTGCGGGCCAGATTGGTCACGGTAATGTACGGCACCGTCTCCGCGGCGCCGCTCGCCACCTTGGCAACGGTGGCGTTTAAACCCACTGCTTTATCCTTCGGAGCAACTACGGCATGCACGCCAGCGGCATCGGCGACGCGTAAACAGGCGCCCAGGTTGTGCGGGTCTTGAATTCCGTCAAGCACGAGAAGCAAGGGAGGAACATCGAGATCGTCGAGCAATTCCCCGAGGTCGCGGTGCAAGGACACGGGGTCAACCCGCGCCACGACACCCTGATGCCGGCCCGAACTGGTCATCCCGTCAAGCCGTTCGCCGCCGACGGGAATAATCCTCACCGAATGCTCCTTCGCCAGCGCAAGCAATGTTTTCATGCGCGGGTCGCGCCGAGATTCGTCGAGATAGATTTCCCGAATGGTTTGTGGATGCCGTTTTAGACGGCTCATCAGGGCATGAAAGCCAATAATTTGTTGTAGTTGCATTGGGAGCTTTAGAAATAGGACTAAAAATTTATGACGCAGAGCGCTCAAAGTTTATCGACCCTGAGCGCTCCATATTTTCGTGGTTAGGAAGTCGGTTTTTTCTTTTTTGGAGATTTCTTTTCACCTTCTTTGGATTTCTCGGTTAGCACGGGAACGAAACTAGGCATCATCGGCGTATCCGCGGAAGGCAAATCTTTCGCCTGAGCTAGAACGAAATCGATTTTGCTGGTCTCCATATCGACTCTCGTCACCCTGACCATCAAGCGGTCGCCCAGACGGAAACGCTGCCCTGTTCGTTCGCCTACCAACTCATGGCGAGCGGCGTCGAAATGAAAGTAGTCGCTGCCCAGTTCCGAAATGTGCACTAAACCTTCGGTGAAAATCCCATCGAGCACGACAAATACCCCAAAACTTACAACCGCGGAAATCGCGCCGCGATAAGTTTCGCCCACCTTATCCTGCATGTAGTAGCACTTGAGCCAAGACTGCACATCGCGAGTCGCCTCATCGGCGCGACGCTCGGTCTGTGAGCAATGAAATCCGACCTCTTCCCAGTTGCCGGGGGAATATTCCTCGCCTTTAAGCACGGCTTTGATGGCCCGATGCACTAACAAATCGGGATAACGCCGAATGGGAGAAGTGAAGTGCGTATAAGCCTCGTACGCCAACCCAAAGTGACCGACGTTATCGGGGCTATAAACAGCCTGCTGCATCGAGCGAAGCAGAATCGTTTGCAGCAGCGCCGCATCAGGTCTCGTGTCCATGCGGTCGCGGAGCTTAGCGTAATCCTTCGGCTCGGGATGTTCTCCGCCGCCAAGATCGAGCCCTACCTGCTTCAGAAAAGCGCGCAAGTTGTCGAGCTTCTCTGGCGTCGGCCCCTCGTGGATTCGGAATAACGCCTTCTGCTCGTGCTCCAGCAAAAAGTTGGCCGAGCAAACATTCGCAGCAAGCATGCACTCTTCGATGAGTCGATGAGCGTCGTTGCGCGTGATCGGAATAATTTTCTCGATCTTGCCCAGCTCATCAAACACCATCTGCGTTTCAACGGAATCGAAATCGATAGCGCCGCGCAGTTCTCGAGACTTCAGGAGGACGCGGAAAACCTTATCCAGGTTCTTCAGATGCGGCAAAACTTCTTCATACTCCGCAAGCATCGCTTCTTCGTTCTCATAGAGCATGGCCGCCACTTTCGTGTACGTCAGGCGCGCATGAGAATGCATCACGGCCGGATAAAATCGGTATTGCTTGATGTCGCCATTGGCGGAGATATTC
>DATLHW010000167.1:0-5646 GCA_035539675.1 Burkholderiales bacterium
CGGCGAAGCCCAACGTCTCTTCATTGCCGCCGTCAACGTTCATGAACCGGAACTTCTGCTCCTGGATGAGCCGACCGCGCAACTCGACCCGCCGAGCAAACGAGAAATCGGGCGATTTCTAAGCGATATGTGTCGAGCGCGTACGGTCGTGATGACGACGCACGATCTTCGGGAGGCAGATGAAATATGCAGTTCGGTTATTTTCCTGGTCGCGGGCGCGATCAAGGCGATGGGTCCGCGCGAAGCGTTAATCAAGGCGACGCCCAACGGACGGACAATCGAAGATGCGTTCTTTCACTTCTGCGGGGCGCGAGTCAATAGCGCGGGAGATGTTATTTGAGTACGCTTTTTATTCTGGCGAGGCAACGTGTCGTTGATGTGCTCCGAAGCCCGACCTCCACAGTATTTTTCCTTGCGTTACCGATTCTATTTCTGTTTCTTTTTGCGCTGACGTTTCCCCGGGGACATCCATTTGAGCGTAAATCGATCGATATCATAGACGTATCCGATTCATCCGATTTGCTTGATAAGCTCAAGGCGTTTCCCGAACTTCATATTGATCGAACCACATTGTCCAAAGCAACCTTGCTTGGTCGGCTTAGCCTACGTTCGTCCAATGCAGCGATTATCAAAAACGACTTGGGCAAGTGGGAAATACTGGTTGGTCCAAACGAGCGTCTATTGGCGCTCGGGTTGCAGAACTTGCTTGGCGCGAATGTCGCAATAACGATTGTGGATATTCCACGCTGGGGATACGTGTACTTTCTCTTCCCGGGGTTGCTGACCTTCTCCGTTTTGTTCGCCGGCTTATACGCGATGGGTTACACGATGGTGCGATACCGGGAAAATCTTTTCTTGAAAAAACTCAAGACGACGCCGCTTTCTCCGATTACGTTTGTGCTTGCTCAGGTGCTCGGCCGTAGCGCGCTTGTGGCGATGCAAGTGGCGTTGCTTATTGCAGTGGCGGTTCTCGGCTTTCAACTTCCGGTCACACTCGAATCGCTACTCTCGCTCGCAATACTGAGCGCGCTGGGAATGTTCGCTTTCTCAAGCGCGGGATTTTTATTGGCTTGCCTTATTCATGACGAGTCCCTCATGGGCAACATCATCAGCGCGGTCCCTTTACCGATTGCGCTTTTATCCGGAATGTTTTTTCCCTTGGACGCCTTGCCGGTTCCACTTGCGATATTGGGGGCCGCATTGCCATCGACGATGATGGTTGACGCTGTGCGAGCGACACTGTTCTATGGAGCCCCTCTAACAGCGGTGTGGCGGGAAGCGCTGGGGATGATGATGTGGGGAATTGGGATGTTTGGAGGGAGTCTCTTCTTGTTTCGCTGGCGGGAATAGGGGCGTCATTTCATTGAATTTCGCGAATGGTTGGATTGAATAACGTTACTTCCAAATTTTGTAAAAACTCTCATCGCGTTCTTCTTACCTTTTTGTAAAATGCTGTAACTACTTATTGATAAATATGCCTGTTAACTATTTCAAATACTGACCTATGGCCCATGCTCTGGACGATCTTTTTCAAGAAAGCGATGAGTCATTTGACCAGCATCGTCATTTGTTTTCTGACCAGGCGGCATTTAATAAGTTTGTTCACGATCAACGTGAGTTGTTTGAGCAATTGACTGCTCCTGAGCATCAGGAGCAAAGGCAGTTGTTAACGGAATTTCTAAACACCGGTGAGTATCCAGTCGTTGAACCACCCGATCCTCCCCCTCAGTATGTTGGGAAGAGTTTAGAAGAGCTGCTAACGCCATCCACATTTCAAGAAGAGGTCATTGAAGGCGTTGCTTATATCCGGCTGGGTCATCTGTGTGTGGAAAGCCGAATGTTCAAGGAATTCAAGGAAGCCTGTGAAAATGTGGCGGTCGGAAATGAGCGCTTTGTATTCAACAGAATCGCTGCGCTTATGCACGGTGCTCCCGAACTGGAAGGTTCATTCGTTTATCGGAATAAGCCAATTGGAGCGCCAATAGACACGGCGATCGTAAAAAGCCTTACTACTTATTTTGAGCCTCGTGGCGACTGGCAAGAGATTCAGTGGAATCCCCGTTTGCTAGCTATCGACCACGGCGCCCGGACACCGATTTCTGCGGAGCAATTACTTTTTCATGAAATGAAACATGCAGAGGATGCATTGCGTCCGTCGGTGGCTGCTCTAGTACGCTATTTGACGCCACATGCTAAGTTTAAAAATCACGATGAATGGCACGCTTGCCAAGACGAAGACCGCGTACGTAAACAAAAAGGTTTAAAGACTCGGGAAACTTACGAAGCCGCCCAATTCAGCACTTCCACCATCAGCTCAACGACGATTGCGCTAAACGTCAGTAAGAATGACGAACCTGAGCAACCTCTCGAGCAGCATAAAGTAGCAGGACATCTACGAGACGACGAAGGTTTTGAGACGCTTCTTATTGAAGATGGCTCGAACAAGTGGAGATACGAGATAAATCAGCTGTTGAGTATTATCGAACTGCAACATGATTGCTCATCCGAAGAAGCTAATAAACTGCTAGACGAGGCTGCTCTTAATCGGTACCAGATCAGCGTTAGTCTAAATAAGGGGGGTGCGCCAACGTACGAGATAAAAAAAGTGCCCGCCAAAATTAAAGCAGAGCCATCATTTAAAGCAGCAAGTACCGGCGTACTAGGTAAAGTTCGGCGGAATGTTCAGCGCGACTTGGAAAAGGCTTTTGAGAAAGCATTGGATTTATCCCCTGCAGATGTAACTGTGTGGCCTATCGGTGTGGCCCGGATAGTCGATAGTGATGAGGGAATGAATAGAAAAAAGCAAGAAGAACTCACTAGTCAATATGGAAGCGCCAGTCTTTTACTTTACGGCGTAATAGGGCCGCCATTAGACGCCATTCATATTCCGTTCGAGCACATCCGTGGCGTTGAGGGTGATCGGAATACAGGCAATCGAACAGTTTTTGTAACTGTAGGGTTGCGAGATAGGTTATATCTGATGCCTCTGCCCGAAACGCTTTTGGGACAAGGGGTGGTTGATGCGTGCAAAGATAAGGTTGATGCCAAGAAAAAAAGTTACGGAAAAAGCAAGAGTCTGGGTGGGATTGAAGTCCGCGGCGCTTCGATCGACGAAATAGAAAAGCGGTGCAGCGCCGATCAACTCGCCGCCATTAAATCTGAACGGCCCGAGATATTTACAACGCGTAGTAAAAGTAAAGGACATGACGAAAATACGCATGGGCGTAAATAAAAACGAACCAGTATCAGTTGATTCGTCGTTTACAATTGCCTAATTTTTCATGAATCGTTGCGGTCAGACAATAAGTGTGGGGCGGTAGCTATTGCTCACGAGGATCTCGTCCGACGAGTCAAATCCTGCCATGACTGAAGGCTACCGCCGGACCCGAGCGCTTGATTGAAGCCGCGGCACAATGTCCAGCAACTCTGGCGGCCCGCCACTTCTTCCAGCTGGCCATCCTGTTGTGGATCTCATCGAAAAGCTCTTGCCGAACGTTGCCGATATTGCATGTCACGCACTTCCCTTTCATACAATGCGACCATTGCGCAAACATGCGCCGCGGCAAGGGGAATCAAATGTCTGGCTTGCTCCGCAATCGGCACGCGCTTTTCTAACCCGTCACTCTTTTGATTCCATAGCGTGCGCGCCGCTTCCGCGAGTGAGCTAACTAAATCTCCAGGCGTCGCTGATCTATCGACCGTAAACTCGGCAACTGACAACGTCGATAATTTGCTTGCATGGGCGTCCACATATCGCTCGAACGGGTCCTTAAGATAGTGAGCAATCGGTATTGCATGCGCCGGACAAGCCATGTCTATGAGCACATGCAAAGCGCGACCCAGTTGAAAATCGCCCGCTAAGGGACCTTCGGCGCGCGCGACTTTCACGGCGATATCGAACCGCTTGTTGCAATATTTTTTTGACCGAGGCCAGAGATGGCCAAAACTCGGACTTGGCAGCGCTAACCCGAATGGACGGAGAACAATAACATCCTCCCGAAACATCCCGAGCAGTAGCGCGGCTTGCCGGGTTGCGTCGGTTCTTATGGATGACGCTCCCATCGAGCGCAAAGCCATTTCCAACGTGACAACCAAACCGTTAGGCAACATCGTTTGGGGCGTCTGATGAACCGCTTTGCATCTGTCCAAGCGCCAAAAGAAAGGCGCGGATGGCAGGGTAGCGGTCTTGTTTATCCAATTGGTCGACCAGCCGCAACTCCTCGCGCGCAATCGCTCGACGGCTACGTGCGTCAAGGCCCGCGGCTTTGGATGCTTCATTGATCGCCTCGGGATTGGCGATGATGTTCTGGATAAGTGAGGAATAGTAAACGTCGCTCATGAAGACCTCATTCGCCGAGTCAAATCTTGCCATGACTGTAGACTGCCGCCAGATCCAAGCGCCTGACTGAAACCACGGCACAACGTCCAGCAACTTTGGCAGCCCGCCACCTCTTTCAGGTTTGTCATCCTGCAAAGAATCTCGCGGAGGGATTCCTGGCGTACGTTGCCAATGACGTGGTCAATCTTCTCAATGCATGGAGACACATTCCCCACGTGATCGATGTTGAAGCTCTGATTGCCGGCGCGGCATGTCGGCAACGTAGCGCCGGAGAGAAACGGATCGATCCCCTCGAGATAATCGCGGAATGCGCGAAGATGGGGATAGCGTCGCCAAAGCGCCTGAAGTTCCGTCCCGATCGACTCGCTTGGCAGCTGATCGATTGCGCCACGACGAAAGCCTTTGGTGGACAACAGCGTTACACAGTGCCCAACCTGATGTTTGGCGCTCAATTCCAACAACGCTTCGAGGTCCTGTTGATTCTCCCGCATGAGAACTGTCATTACGTGCACTTGCTTACCGCCATGGGGCGCGGCGTCTCTCAGGCGCATGACTGCTTGCCACGCCTTTTCGAACCCCCCTGCAAGTCCACGCTTTTTGTCGTGCCTATCGGCGTCGGGAAAATCGATGGACACGCCAACCTGCATCAGTCCGGCGGCGAATAACGCTGACGCATTCTCGTCGTTTACAAACCATCCGTTCGTGTAAAGCAGTGGAATATGCCTATCGCCGAAAGCCTGAACGATATCGATGAGATCCGGACGAACGAACGGCTCGCCCCCTTCGATTGAAACCACAAAGCAGCCAATGGCGGCTAATTGCTCCGACAGGCGCTGGAAGTCAGCGATGGATAGTTCCTGGGAACGTGGCGCGCCGTTTGGCCAGAAATCGCAGAACGAACACTTCATGTTGCATCGGTTGGTGACTTGCAGCAGACATTGAAAGGGACGTCTTCGGAGCAGGCCTGTGGCGAAACGAATATCTCGAGAAATGGTTTTCAGATTAATCATGGAAGCTCTTAAAGTCGTATGCGGAAGAGGGCGCAATGCCTGCTAAAAGATCCAGCCGTCCCGCCATTGCCGGAAAACGCGCCCACTCACATCGCGCAACAGTCGATTGACGTCCCGATACTCCTCCATCACTTCGCCGACGGTTCGCACAATGTGATCAATCTCCGTCTCGCTAATCGTCAAAGGCGGCTCCAATCGTATGACGTTCCATCGATGACTGGCGGGCTGACAGATGACGCCTTTCTCAAGAAGCTTGTACGCGATCCACTGACCGAAGATCTTCTCTGAGATTTGGTC
>DATLHW010000168.1:0-3634 GCA_035539675.1 Burkholderiales bacterium
CGGCCACTTCAGCACCCGTCAGAACTTACAACTCAACTGGCCAAAAGTTGAAGAGACGCCAGACATCCTGGCGGAACTCGCTACCGTCCAGATGCACGCCATTCAGACGTCCGGTAACTGCGTTCGCAACATCACAACGGACCAGTTTGCGGGGGTTGCCCATGACGAAATCATTGATCCGCGCCCTTACTGCGAACTGCTCCGCCAGTGGTCCACATTTCATCCCGAATTCGCGTATCTGCCGCGTAAGTTCAAGATTGCTGTCTCAGGCACCGTGGAAGACCGCGCCGCGACATTAGTTCATGATATCGGTGTGCACGCCGTGCGCGATGAGGCTGGCGAAGTAGGCTTCCGCGTACTCGTCGGCGGCGGCCTGGGTCGCACGCCGATCATTGGCCATGTGATCCGCGAATTCCTGCCGCGTGAGCATTTCCTCACTTATCTGGATGCCATTCTTCGCGTTTACAACCGTTATGGCCGCCGAGACAACAAGTACAAAGCGCGCATCAAGATCCTGGTGAAGGAATTAACGCCGGCCGTATTCGCTGAGAAAGTCGAAGAAGAATGGGCGCATTTGAAGGATAGTCCTGGAACCGTAACAGAGGCCGAGTACGAAAGATTGCGGAGCTTTTTCGTCGATCCCAACTATGAAGCATTGCCTGGAGACGACGAAGGTTTTTACGCCCGTATCGCGGAAAACAAAGCGTTCGCAAGCTGGGTGAAGCGCAATGTGTTCAAACACAAGAAACCGGGCTACGCCGCCGTGACGCTATCGCTCAAGAAGACTGGCGTGCCACCGGGAGATGCAACGTCGGAACAAATGGAAGCCGTCGCCGATATTGCGGATCAATACAGCTTCGGCGAAATTCGCGTATCCCATGAGCAGAACCTTATTCTCGCTGACGTAAAGCAGTCGGACTTGTTTGCCGTATGGGAAAGAGCAAAGGCGATTGGTTTCGCCACACCTAATATCGGCTTGTTGACCGACATCGTCTGCTGCCCTGGCGGCGATTTCTGCTCACTCGCCAACGCGAAATCGATACCGATTGCGGAAGCCATTCAACAGCGCTTCGACGACCTGGATTACCTTTTCGATCTCGGACCGATTGACCTCAACATCTCCGGCTGCATGAATGCCTGCGGGCATCATCATGTTGGGCATATCGGTATTCTTGGCGTCGATAAGAACGGCGAGGAGTGGTATCAGGTCTCTATCGGCGGTTCGCAAGGCATGCAGGCGTCGCTCGGCAAAGTGATCGGACCATCGTTTGCGCAAGAACAAATGGCTGATGTGATTGAGCGCCTGATTAATGTGTACGTGGATATCCGGCACGATGACGAAGAGTTCCTCGATACGGTTCGCCGTGTTGGGATCGAACCTTTCAAGACGCGCGTGTATAGCGAGATTCGCGCCACGGCAAACGCGTGAGGATGCGATGACAAAAATTATTAAAGACAAACAGATCGTTGAGGACCACTGGCTGACAATCAAGCTGGCGGAAGGCGGTAGTTTCCCGGAAGTACCCGATGGCGCCGATGTCATCGTGCCGCTGAAACTTTGGCTGGCGAAGAAAGATGAACTCAAGCAACGTAACGGCAAAGTTAGCGTGTGGTTGGACAGCAACGAAGAGCCCGACGCATTGGCTGAAGACTTGCCGAATCTCTCTTTAGTGGCCGTGAATTTCCCGCAATTCGCCGATGGGCGTGGATATTCCATCGCCCGGCTGTTGCGCGAGCGCTTCAATTTCAAGGGCGAGCTACGAGCGATCGGCGATGTGTTGCGCGATCAACTTTTTTACATGTACCGCTGCGGCTTTAACGCCTTTGCGGTTCGTGCGGACAAAAACATCGAAGACGCCATTCTCGGCCTCAAGGATTTCTCCGACGGATATCAAGCATCGGTGGAGCAGCCAGTACCGCATTTCCGTCGCAGACTAACTAACCCGGAAGCATCATGAGCCTGGAATTGAAAATTCAACGCACCCGGGAAGTGCTTGCTGAGATCGAGCGCGACTATTCGCCCGCCACCTTCGCCAACAGTTTCGGCGTCGAGGACATGGTGCTAACCGACATGATCGCCAAGGATTTTCGATCAATCGAAATTTTTTCGCTGGACACTGGCCGCTTACCGCCTGAAACCTACGACTTGATGCAGAAAACGACCGAACACTATCGCCGCAAGATCAAAGTCTATTTCCCGGAATCTGCCGCAGTAGAAAACTATGTTCGCATCAACGGCATTAACGGTTTCTACGAAAGCATCGCGCAACGAAAAGATTGCTGCCATGTACGCAAAGTGGAGCCGTTAAAACGAGCGCTAACGGGCAAAAAAGCCTGGATTACCGGCTTGCGACGGGAGCAGGCGCCAACGCGCTCAGACCTCGGTGTTTCCGAATTCGATAAAGACCACAATCTGCAAAAATTCAATCCGCTGATTGACTGGACCCACCTCGACGTTTGGACTTATATATCCACCCATAAGGTCCCTTACAACATCCTGCACGACAAGGGCTATCCAAGTATTGGCTGCGCCCCCTGCACTCGTGCGATTCAACCCGGTGAAGATGTTCGAGCCGGTCGATGGTGGTGGGAATCCGCGGACCACAAGGAATGCGGTCTACATGTCAAACCTCAAGCCACTTAAGATAGAAGAGCAATGATGGATTCCGTTATCCAAAAAACCGAAAATGAATCGCCCATAATCGGCGAAAATGTTTCGCTTAAAAATGCTGCTTATAGAACCCAGAAAATGACTTCAGTCCTTTCCCATCTTGCCACGCTCGAATCCGAAGCGATTCACATCATGCGTGAAGTGGCGGCAGAGTGCCGCAATCCGTGACGTTGTTGTTGGAAGACGAAATTGATATTTCCCGAGGCGACATGCTGGTTCATCAGAATGAGCCGCCTCGAGTCACCAAGGAATTTTCCGCCATGCTCTGCTGGATGGATGGCGAACCCTTGGATCTTTCGCGCAAGTACTTCATCAAGCAAACTACCAGCACGGTCCGCGCCGTCTTCCAGAGCGTTGATTACCGCTTGGATATCAATACCGTGGAGCGTGATACGTCGGCCAGCCAGTTCAAGATGAACGATATTGGTCAAGTCCGCATCAAGGTGCAAAAACCTATCGTCTGCGACGTTTATACAGACAACCGCGCCACCGGCAGCTTTATCGTGATCGATGAAGCGACGAATCACACGGTGGCAGCCGGCATGATCCTGCCGGAAAATGGAAATGGGTAAGGTTTATTTGATCGGCGCCGGTCCTGGCGCGCCCGATCTGTTGACGTTGCGGGCAGCAAAGCTGCTCGCTCAAGCAGACGTGGTGTTCTACGACGCGCTAGTGCATCCGGATACGGTTGCGCTAGCGACCAAGGCAAAGCGAATTGCTGTTGGCAAACGAGCGGGACAGCTTTCCACCGATCAACGCTTCATTAACCGTACATTGGCGGAAGCTGGACTGCGTTACGACTGCGTTGTTCGCCTCAAGGGTGGCGACCCGATGTTGTTCGGACGCGCTCAAGAAGAAATCGATGCGCTTAACGAAGCTAATATCCCAGTGGAAGTCGTTCCCGGCGTCACTGCGGCGCTGGCCGCCGCCGCATCGCTGACGACCTCCCTGACCAAGCGCGGC
>DATLHW010000169.1:0-3224 GCA_035539675.1 Burkholderiales bacterium
GCCGCTCGCTACGCTTTTACGACACCCTCTTTCAAGGGGTAGGGGTGAGGATGGGGTTTAATGAAACCCCGAATTAGGACAAAAGCGCTATCGCCTAATCCGGGAATAAATTTTTATGGCGACGCGACGTTTTTCTTTTCGCCCAACTCATCAAACAACGCGATGAACTCCTCGGTCAGCTTGTGTCGAGGTTCAAAGAAAACCATTGGCCTGCATGCTTCGTGAGATTCGCGAATCTTCACCGAGCTGGACAAATAAGTGTCGAAAACGGGCAATCCCTCCTCAATCAACTCCGCCGCCAAGCGTTGCGGCAAACTGGCGCGCGGCTGGAACTGATTAATCACGATGCCTTCAACCTCCAGCTTGGGATTATGGTCCGCGCGAATTTCCTTGACGTTCTCCAGCAACTGATACAGCGCCCGACGGGAAAAGTCGTCGCAATCAAAAGGAATCAGGCAACCCTCAGCGGCGATTAGGGCCGACTGGGTAAAGAAATTAAACGCAGGCGGCGTATCGATAAAAATTTCATCGAAATCGGTGAGCTGCGCCAGCGCGTCGCGTAGTTTGTAGATTTTGAACTTGGACTCCAGCTTGGATTGCAATGTCTCCAGCTCATGCCGCGCCGGGAGAACGTAAAGATTTTCGAAGGGGGTCTCATGCACGAACTGGTCGATCGTCTTCGCCTTCAGCGTGAAACTTAGCAACTGGTTAAAGAATTCAGTGACGCCCTCTTTCTCCTTCGCCGCGTCGGCCCCTAGAAGATATTGGCTTGAATTCCCTTGCGGATCGAGATCGACTACAAGCGTTTTGGCGCCGCGAGAAGCGCTGATGGCGGCAAGGTTGCAGGTGATCGTAGACTTGCCTACGCCGCCTTTTTGATTGAACACGACACGGGGCATGAGACCTCCCAGGCTGAGGAATGTGAAGAGGGGACGGGGAACAGGCGCCGATAATATCACGCTGCGGCATTCGGTGGCCCAGCATGCGGGAAGAGCCTATGGAGAGGAAGCCGCCGCATCTACTCTTTCTGGTCGAAGCCCCTCGCCTGCGAGGGAGTTGATCTAAACTTGTGTAGATACCTTTGCTTAAGGAAAGATAATGCAAAGCGAACGAGAAAAAATGCTTAACGGCGCCCTCTATGATCCTCGCGATCCGCAACTCTCCGCGGAGCGTCGCCGCGCCCGACTACTCTTCAAGGCGTTCAACGATACTCGGGATGACAAACAGGACGAACGCGCTCGCCTGATTAAGGAGTTGATCCCTGCATCCGGCCGCGAAGTCTGGATCGAGCCCCCCTTCTACTGCGATTACGGCGGCAACATCAAGTTAGGCGACAGGGTCTTCTTCAACTTCAACTGCGTGGTTCTCGATGTAGCGCCGGTGCTGATCGGCTCTGGCGTAATGTTCGGGCCCGCTGTTCAGATCTATGCCGCTACGCATCCGCTAAGCGCGATGGAGCGCAGGACGGGCCTCGAACTCGGTAAAGCTGTGGAAATCGGCGATGATGTGTGGATTGGCGGGGGCGCTATTATTTGTCCCGGCGTTCGAATTGGGCCGCAATCGGTTATCGGCGCCGGCAGTGTGGTGACGCGAGATATTCCGGCGCGTGTTTTTGCCGGGGGAAATCCATGTCGCGTCATACGGGAAATCAAAGAATAACTTTTGAACCTGAAAACGGCGATTGAACGCTTGTGAACAGCACTCACTTCGGCAACCGCGACACCACCGTAAACCAGAACTCTTCAATACTCCGCACGATCTTGGTGAACTGTTCGAAATCGACAGGCTTGCTTATGAAGCAATTGGCGTTAAGGTTATAAACTTTTTCTATATCGTCGTCCGCTTGCGAGGTGGTGAGCACAACGACAGGAATGCGTTTAAACGCATCGTTCGTCTTGACCTCGGCGAGCACCTCTCGGCCGTCTTTCCGGGGTAGATTCAAATCAAGCAGGATAAGATCCGGTCTGGGCGCATCGCTGAAACGACCCCGTCGATATAGAAAATCCATCGCTTCGACGCCATCGCCAACCATGTACAGGTTGTGCCACACCTTGGCGTCTTTTAACGCCTCGCGTGTCAACCGGGCGTCAGCGGGACTGTCCTCAACAAGAAGAATCTCAAAGGGCTGCGGAGTGGGCATTACACCGGTTTCGGTCATAGATCCTCCTACCTGCTTTTGTGTTATTCCATATCTGTCGCAAGCGATTACACTTCTTTCGGAACCGTAACGAGCGGCCCGAGATCGAGCTGAGAAGCGCAGGCGTACGAATAATACGTTGAGCATCGCAGGCTTGATATCGGGCTGCGCAGCAGGTTTCGAAAAAGTCTATTGCATCTCCGCAAAAGTCGCGTGAATCTCTCCTACCGCCCAATCAATTTGCTCCTTGGCGATAACCAGTGGCGGCGCGAAACGCAGTACGGTCCCGTGAGTATCCTTGGTAAGAATGCCGCGTCGCATGAGACGCTCGCATACGTGTCGTGCGGACGTAATCGCCCTATCCACTTCGACGCCAATCAACAAACCTTTTCCTCGTACATTCTTGATCAATGGACTATCGATCCCTCGTAGCCGTTCAAGCAGATAGGCGCCCAATTCGGCGGCGCGTTCGCAAAGATTTTCTTCCACCAATACGTTTAGCGCTTCCAGTCCGACAGCCGCGGCCAGCGGATTGCCGCCGAACGTGCTGCCATGGTCACCCGGGGTGAACACTTCCATGACTTCGTTTCGGGCGAGGAATGCGGATACCGGCAGCATGCCGCCGCCAAGCGCCTTGCCGAGTATGACGCCGTCAGGCTGTACGTTCTCGTGTTCGCTTGCGAGAAATGCGCCGGTGCGGCCCAGTCCCGTTTGCACCTCATCGCACAACAGCAAGACTCGATTTCTCCGACAGATTCGCGCGCATTCCGCCAAATAGCCGGCAGGAGGCGTGATAATTCCCGCCTCGCCTTGAATGGGCTCGACCAGAAAAGCGGCGGTGTTAGGGGTGATGACAGCCTCTAGCGCTGTCGCGTCGCCAAAAGGTATTTGGCGGAAGCCGGGAGCGAAAGGCCCGAAACCATCCTTGTATTGCGACTCTGAGGAGAAACCGACAACAGCCGTGGTGCGTCCGTGAAAATTACCCGCGCAAGTAACGATTTCCGCCATGCCGTCGGAAATGCCCTTCACCTTATGGCCCCACTTGCGTGCGGCCTTGAGCGCCGTTTCCACCGCCTCGGCGCCAGTA
>DATLHW010000170.1:0-4895 GCA_035539675.1 Burkholderiales bacterium
GAGTAACTTTGTCTTGATCGGTATCGGCTCTTCGGGCTCTTCGATTTTCATGAAGGTGTTTTGCACGAGTTCCTTTGAGAAAGCTTCGATGCCTACAGTGAAGTCTGCGCCGCCGATCGACATGGGTAGAGGGCCGGGATACTTGGGTACAAAACCGCGTGTGTTGATTTGCGGATGGCCGCCGATGGCGATGAGGATGTTGGCGACGATGGTCATGTGCAACATTTCCTCGACGACGATGGAGCGGATCATGTTGGCGATCATGTCGTTCACGCCGGGTTTCAACGAGAACATCGCTGTCAGATAGGGCGGGATGGTGCTGTGCTCGAGCATGACGGCGTTTTGCAGGTACTCGTGCAGATCTTCCTTTTTTGTCGCGGCGTTGATGCCGTGAACGATGCTTCGCTGGAGCTTGATCATGATTTTCCCTTTATCGCTTTCTGTCGCGCTTCGAATTGCAGAATGACCGCGGTCTTGCCGCCGGTTTGCAGAGGCTCCATGTTCAGAGGAACCGGCTCGCTTGCGACTTGCGCAGGCATCGCTCGCAATGGCACGGCAGCCGGTTGTCCTTTGATCGGTAGGCCGTCGGCGCCGGCGGTGGTCAACCACTTCAGAATCATCTTGCGCTTGGCGTCGGAGAGATCACGCGTGACGGGCATGTGGTTGGCGTTTTCTATGGGCAGAGAAAACGCGAGTGTGAGAATTTTCAGATGTTCGACGACGGAGTCGTACTCGCCCAAGCGCACGAGGTGTTTGCTCATGATGGGGTAGAGGTTGCCGTATTGCTGCAAGATCGGCTGGATGTCGGCGTACCATGTCGGTTGTGCGGGCACGATGGTTGCGTCGAACGCGAGTACGCTGATGAAGTTCCAGAAGTTGCTGAGGTATCCCGCCGGTTGGGATGTGAGTTGATAGCCGATGCCGTATAGCTGGCCATCGATGTAACCTCGCGGATTGCCCGGACCTTTGAGACTCGCTTGAATCTTCATCATGCCTTTGCCGCTTGCGTTAGTTTCAATCGTGGCGGGATAGCTGATGGCGTCGGCGGGTGTTGCGATGTTGGGTACTTGCACTGGCGGGGTTAGCGGTTGATCGCCGGCGCCTGAACCACCCATGGCTCCTTCGTTGACCGACGTGGTTATGCCAGCCGCTAGGGGCAGACCAAATTTGGATGCGTAGAAATCCGCTTCCGCCATTTCGCCGGGGTCTAATCGAAATACGTATTGGTCGGCGCGCACATATACGCCGCCGAGCGATTCCTGCACCAGCACCTTGTAGGCGCCATCGGCCTGCGGGCTGAGTAACACAAGTGGCAGCGTGTTGATGTTTTGGGCGACCCACTGATTTGCGCCGATGTCGAAGTCTTGAACGCCTGCGGTTTGTGAATACCAATCTTTCTGCAAGTAAGGGACTTCGCCAATGATGGCGACTTGATCGGCCGTCACGGTGACCAGCACATTAGGTGTATCGGTCTTTAACAAGCCGAGCACGATGGAACCGTTATCAACGAAATCGCCGCTCGCGTTCTGGATTTGAAAGCAGTTGCCGAAATCGGCCGTGAGCGTCTTGGCGCTTTCATGCACCTTGGCTTGAAAGCTGTAAACGCCTTGGCTTGGGTTGGTGGGCGATTGCGGCGTGTTGGCCATCATCTGACGGCCCATGACAAAGTGCTTCGGCTCGCTCGGCGCCCACGGGCCGATGGTTCCTGAGACACGGCCTAACGTGTAACGCGGTATGGCGGGATCGCGGCCGTAACCATACACGTTCATGTTGATCGCAAGCCCGCCTTTCTCGGAAGCGTGTTGCAAGGCGTCGAGCAGTTTGGACTTTGCCTTTCCCTGCCATACGACGTTTCTCAGGATGGACTGATAAACAGCGCCCAGTTTTTGGTCCATGCGAACGCCCTCTTGCTGGCGCTGCCACAGGTTTATAAACGCCGCTGGTTCGTAGTCACCGATGAACAGCGCCTTCTCCACGCCATTTGTGAGACGAACCTGCATGCCCCAGATCTGTGAAACCATTTGCTGTTGTGGGTCCAGGTCCACAAGCTTGCCGGAGACGCGGCTATCGGCGTTCTCAATCAACATGCCGATAACGGGATCTTGCTCGGCGGTAGTGATTTGCTGATCGCCGAGCTGTGCGCCGGTGACCTGACAACTCATGAGGCGGAAGATGCCTGTGCCTTCCGGATTCCATCCACCGTCGTCGCCGGTCAACGAGAGCTTTTGGTATTCCTCTTGAAACGCGCTGTTGTCGTAATAGCGCACGTCGTTATTAATGGTGGATACATCCGCCTGGAAAAATCCGGTGAAGTGCAAACGCGGTGTGTCGAGATAACTCATGTAAAGAATCCTTCACGGTTTGAGGTTGTTCCAGCCAGGGGCTTGGGTGGCTTGTGGGGCCGCTTGTGGCGCTTGCCCCTCAACCGCTTGCGGCGCCGGGCAATCGCCATCGAATAGACAACACCATTGCGGTTTGGCCGGACACATCTCGCCGACTTTGTCCCAGGTGACCTTTGGGTCGGGCTTCTGCATACGGAAGCTGGTGTAGTTCTGGCTCACGATGGGCGCATCGGGCGGGCTCGTCGGTTGCCCGGAAAAGTAAAACGATTGGGGATGACGATACGGCGTCGCGGCTCTGTTGAAGCTGTCCACAGTTGGTACTTCCTCGAATGCATAACCAAACAGAATGCCCGGGGGAACCATTCGTGAGTAAGCCTGGATAGTGCCGCCGAGATGTTCGCTCTCTTTGGGGTTGTAAGGCAGATGCTTGATGAAGTCCCGGGTTGGCGGATGATTTTTGAGTGAGAACTGGCAGCACTGTGGCGTACCTTTAGGACGGTCGTCGTAACGCAAGAAATAGGCTTTGTTGCCGAGCGACACGAAGGAGCAGGTGTACTTGTTATCCGACGGGAAGATGGGCAGGCAACGCTTGTCGTAGTGCTCCATCATGGCGCCGCGTCCGTCGCGGTCGCGCGGAACGTAGGTCGCGTCGTAGTAGGAGACGCCATAGGAGACTTCATAGTCTTCCGGAGTCAGACCTTTTGGTGGCGACGAATACGGAGGCGGGAATTTGTCGTAGTTCTTGAACACGCGGTACATGGTCCAATCGCTGGTCCACCAAATGGGAAGAATGGGATCGATGGGTTCTCCCGCTTTACGTTTGTAGATGCATTTCTGCGGCGGCTTACAGCCTTTGTCGTTGTGAACGCCGCCGGTGTAGTAGACGTGGCGTTCGGCGATGCCGTCTTTGGTCGGCGTCGGTTTAGGCGCATCGGCGGTGAAGGCTGGGGTTAATGCGATTGTCGATAATAGTGCGGATACTGTGCCCCATCGTTGGAGACGGTGTCGGATGCGTGAAGCATCAATTGCGACGTTGGTTCTCATGTGAATGATCTCCGATATGGTTGAAAGGTTTTGCTGGTTGATGTTTTTTATTCGTTTTTTTTATGAGGGAAAAACGATCGCGCTTGGCCGCGATGGTCGCGCTGCACTAAATTCCCTCTCCCTTGAGGGGAGAGGGCTAGGGGCGTAGCAGGGGTTTCGGGAAGCATGCTTCCCGCCTGCGAAGCGGTTTGCGTGTGCAAACGCAAATGCGCCCTGCAAGGGAGGGTGATGGCTTTATTAACCACCGCGTTCACCCTCTCCCCAACCCCTCTCCCCTCAAGGGAGAGGGGCTTTAAAGCGGGGCTTAGTGAGAAATTTTGCGTGAATGGCTTCATGTCTTAGGCTCCGGTGGCAACGCTTCCGCTATGCGTTGCAGGACGCCTTCTAAATTCTGAATGACGTCGTTATTCCAGAACCTAAGCACTCGATACCCTTGCGACAAAAGCCACGCATCGCGGACTTCGTCTTTTTTCGATTGCTCTGCGTGCTGGCCGCCATCGAGTTCGATAATCAACTTCGCATCCATGCAGGCAAAATCGACAATGAAGGAGCCGATTTGGTGCTGGCGTCGAAATTTGTAATCGCTAAAGCGATGAGCGCGAAGTTGCCTCCATAGCAAACGTTCAACATCGGTCATATTGCGGCGTAGTCGTCTGGCGAGCGGAGTGAGGTCGTTAGTCATGATGAATGATTTATAAAACTCCCAAAATTTAGCCCCTCTCCCTTGAGGGGAGAGGGTGACGGCGTAGCCAATTACAAGCATTTCAACGCTTATCAAGCAAACGAGCCCGCCACAACCAATACGTCCCCCACATCACACTTGGCATACCAATACTCGCCGCCAACGTCCACCAAAAATTCACCTGTTGTTGTCCAAGCCAAGCAGATGCCGCGTACATGGATGAAACGCCTAGCGAAGAAAGCATCGCGGCAGGCAACGCTTGCCGTAGCGGAATGTGAAGGACGCCAGCAAGCATCGCGGTAAGTTCGGCCAACACGGGAATAGGACGCCCCAATGCGATCCAGAAAATAAAGCGGTGATCATTGCGAGCGAGCATGGCGTCCCATAAAGCCGGACCAACCCAGGCGCGTAAACGTGAGCGAGGGGCCAAACGACCAAGGCCGTAACCGAGTCCGAATGCGCCTATCATGCCAGCGAACACTGCGGCGGCGCCCCATACGGGGCCGAGCATCCAGCACAAGGCCATGCTGACGACGCTGCTTGGTATGGGGAGGAGGACGTCGAGAATTAATAGCGCGACGCCCAGCAGCGCCAACGTTAGGGGTCGGTGGGATTGGTTCAGCCAACTGGCGGCGGCGCTATTCAGGGGCTCGCTCCATAGGGCGAAGGGGATCAGTATCGCCGCTATCAGTGAAAAGAGGATGGCGGTGAGGCGAATCACGCCTGGGTCGAATCGGATAGAAAGTTTTTCCATATTCAGCGCTGTGTGGATCGAACTTTGGTTGTGCAATGGTTATTTGCGGGGCTGCATCAGGCATCACCCTCTC